>NZ_VRVE01000127.1:0-8392 GCF_008040035.1 Methylobacterium sp. WL9 | reverse complement strand
GGCTTGGCGCGGACGGTAGGGCGCGCCGCCGGCACGAGGTCGGCGGTGGTCGGCACGGCCTGTCCGGCGCGGGCCGGCTTGATGACAGGGCGCGGGGTGATCGAGCCGGTGGTGACGACGTCGGTGGCCGCCGACGGGGCCGGCGTGCCGGGCGTGTCCAACCCGTAGATGTCGTCGCGAAAATGCGCGCGGCCGTCCGGCGTGGCGTAGCCGGTGAGGTAGACGAAGGTGACCGGCACCGGCTTCACCAGCTTGATGTCGCGCTTCTCGCCGGTGGCGATGCCGCTCTCGATCTCGATCGGACCCCAGGTCGAGCCGGCGCCGTTCGGTCCCTCGGTGCCCTGCAGCAGCCAGGCCGCGAATTCCTTGACCTGCCCGACGCGGACGCAGCCGTGGGAATGGAAGCGGACGTTGCCGGCAAACAGCGACTTCGAGGGCGTGTCGTGCATGTAGACGGCAAACTTGTTCGGCATGTCGATTCGGACTTGGCCGAGCGAGTTGTCGAAGCCGGAATCCTGCCGCAGCATGTAGTTGACCGCCTTCTCGCCGCTCCAGTCGAAGGTCGTGGAATCGACCTCGACGCCGCCGGGGCCGAGCATGCGGATGTGGTTCTTGGCGAGATAGCCCGGGTTCTTGCGCATCGTCGGGATGATCTCGTTCTTGATCACCGAGACGGGCAGGGTCCAGGTCGGGTTGAGGTTGACGTCGGTGACGCGGGTCTCGACCGAGGGCGTCGCCTTGTCGGGCTTGCCGACGACGGCGACGTAGCGGCGGGCGACGCCGCCGTTCTCCACCGCCTCGACGGTCGCCGAGGGGATGTTCACGACGACGTAGCGCTCGCCGAAGGGAAACTTCGAGCCGATCAGCCGCTCGGCCGAGGCCGCGAGCTGGCGCTGGCGCACGCTGGCCGGGACGTTCAGCGCGGCGACGGTGAGACGCTGGACGAGGCCCGATTCCGGCAGGCCGTGGCGGGCCTGGAAGGCTTTCACCGCCGTCACCAGCGTCTCGTCGTAGAGGTCGGAATGCGTGGCGTTCGCCGCGAGGTCGCCGGTCATGACGAGGTGGCCGCGCAAGGCCGCTATGGCCGGGTTGCGGTCGCCCGGCTTCAGGCTGGTGCCGGCCGGGACCGGGCTCCAGCCGCCGGCCTCGGCGAGCACCTTGTAGTGTTCGGCCATGCGCATGGTGGCGAGAAAGGTTGCTGGCGCCAGCGTCGGCGTCGGGTCCTCCGAGACTTTGGCGAAGACGGTCGCCGGCAGTTCTCGCGATTTTTTGGGCGTTTGGGGCTGCGCGGTCTGGACGGCCGGCGGTGAGGCGGCGGGTGCCGGCTCCTGCGACGTGGGCTGGACCGAGAGTGGCAGCGGCGCGGCCGCTGGCCGCGCGTCCTGCGCGGGCTCGGCGATGGCGACGCCCATCAGCAGGAGCACCGTGATCGGCGCGAGCGCCGTGGCACGGCTGGGGGTGTGGTGACGCAACAACATCGCCGGCCTCGATTGGGTCGTGGGAGGACGATGCGCGTGGATGGTTACCATTCTCCTCATCCGCCGCCCGGCCGGGTGCGGATCGGCACGCCGCCGGTCGATGGCTCCGTGCGTAGCGATCCGGGGTGCGTCCCGGCATCGGTGGGTCTACAAGGCCCGCGTCGCTCCGGTGCCGCGTGCGGGACCGAACGTCCGGCGGGTCAGGGTTTTACGCCCTCGGGTGTCCTTCCCGGCCCGCTGCCGCCGGGGCCTCGCTGCCCGCCATGCGCCGCTCGCGCGCAGCAGGCTCCCGAGAGGCACGGGCGTTGCGAAGGCCATGGCCCGGAGGATAGGGTCGCGCGCCGCGGCCCGGCCCGACCGGATCGCCGCGACGCCGCAAGTCCACGGGAGCTTAGCCTTTGGCCACCATCATCCCCGTCGCCTCCTTCGACTACGTGGTGTTCGGCGCAACCGGCGACCTGACCCGGCGCAAGCTGCTGCCCGCCCTGTACTATCGGTTCCGCGACGGCCAGATCCCCGGCTCGAGCCGCATCATCGGAGCCTCGCGCACGGAGCTGTCGACCGAGGCCTTTCGCGATCGGGCACGGGAGGCCCTGCGCGAGTTCGTGCCCTCGCATCATCTCGACGAGGCCTCGCTCACGAGCTTCGTCGACCACGTGCAGTACGTCGCGGTCGACGCCCTCGGCGACGACGGCTGGGACGAACTGAAGGCGCTGCTCGACGAGCGGCCCGACCAGATCCGGCCGTTCTACCTCGCTACCTCGCCCGACCTCTACGGTGCGATCTGCCGGAACATCGAGCGCTGCGGCCTCGTCGGCGAGAAGACCCGCGTGGTGCTGGAGAAGCCGATCGGCAAGGACCTGAAATCCGCCCAGGCCATCAACGACAGCGTCGGGGCGGTCTTCCCCGAGAGCCAGATCTTCCGGATCGACCATTATCTCGGCAAGGAGACGGTGCAGAACCTGCTGGCTCTGCGCTTCGCCAACACCATCTTCGAGCGGCTCTGGAACGCCGACGTCATCGACCACGTCCAGATCACGGTGGGCGAGACGGTCGGCGTCGAGGGCCGCGGCGGCTATTACGACACCTCCGGCGCGCTGCGCGACATGGTGCAGAACCACATCCTGCAGCTGCTCTGCCTGACCGCCATGGAGAGCCCGCTCTCGCTCGACGCCAACTCGGTGCGCGACGAGAAGCTGAAGGTGCTGCGCGCCCTCAAGCCCATCACCCCGGCGGACGTGCAGGCGGTCACGGTGCGCGGCCAGTACGCGGCGGGCGCGGTCGCGGGCAAGAGCGTCCCGAGCTACCAGACCGACCTCGGCGGCGATTCCACCAGCCGCACCGAGACCTTCGTCGCCCTGAAGCTCGAGGTGCGCTCCGCCCGCTGGGCCGGGGTGCCGTTCTACCTGCGTACCGGCAAGCGCCTGCCGAGCAAGCATTCCGAGATCGTGGTGCAGTTCCGCGCTTCGCCGTTCTCGATCTTCCCCGACGAGGCCTTCGGGCGCGAGCCGAACCGGCTCGTGATCCGGCTGCAGCCGGAGGAGGGCATGAAGCTCGAGGTGATGACCAAGGATCCCGGCCCCGGCGGCATGCGCCTGAGGCCGACCAACCTCGACATCTCCTTCGAGGAGACCTTCAAGCAGCGCTATCCCGATTCCTACGAGCGCCTGCTGATGGACGTGGTGCGCGGCAACGCCACCCTGTTCATGCGCCGCGACGAGGTCGAGGCCGCCTGGGAATGGGCCGACAGGCTGCTCCAGGCCTGGGCCGACCGTCCCGAGCCGCCGCGCCCCTACGCCGCGGGAAGCTGGGGGCCGACCGCTGCGATCGCCCTGATCGAGCGCGACGGGCGCACCTGGCACGAAGAGATCCGCTGACCCGGCGGCAATCGTTCGTCCTGCATGTTTCGCCCCGCAGGCCGTCGCGGACCGGCGCCGTTTCGACGGACAGCCGCGCTGCACGTATACAACCGTACATAGCATCTCAAAATCGACCGGAACGCGCCCACAGGAGGCACGTTGACCGCCGCGAGCCCATGGATCGAGACGGGCCGTGCACTCATCGCAGATCGAACGGCGGAATGGTTTCGGACACCCCACCGACAGACACGACACCGGAGGCGGCCCCGCGGGCCGTCTGCGACGATTTTCGCCGGTTCGCGGATTACGTGCCCCTGATGATGTGGCGCTCGGACCCGCGTGGCCGGGCGTTGCATCACAACGAGTGCTGGCTTCAGTTCACCGGGCGGCCGCGTGAGGAAGAGCTCGGCGACGGCTGGCGCAGCGGCCTTCACCCGGACGATTTCGAGCGTCACGCCCAGATCGCCGCCGAGGCCTTCGAGGCGCGTGAGCCCTTCAGCATCGAATTCCGCCTGCGCCGGAACGACGGCTCCTATCGCTGGCTGCTCGACACCGCCCGGCCGCTCGTCGAGGACGGCACCTTCACCGGCTATCTCGGCTCCTGCTTCGACATCACGGACCGCAAGAACGCCGAGGATCATGCCGAGGCGGCGCTGGTCGAGAAGGAGACGCTGCTCGCCGAGATCTATCACCGGGTCCGCAACAACCTGCAGGTGATGGTCAGCCTGATCGGCCTCTACGGCCGGGCCGCGCCCGAGCCGTGCCGGGGTAGCTTCGATGCGCTGGGACAGCGCGTGCGCGCCATCGCCCTGGTGCAGCAGCACCTGCACGAGGCCCCGCACATCGCTTCGATCGACCTGCGCGACTACCTGCACCGCCTCGCCTCCGGTCTCGGCCAGCTGCGCCGGGCGGGCCGCATCGGCGTCACCGTCGGCGGATCGGGCACCAGTCTGGTCGAGCCGCGCACCGCCAACGCACTGGGCATGATCGTCGCGGAGGTGGTGGCCGAATGCCTCGACGCCACCGCGGAATCGGTGAGCTGCGGCATCGGTATCGATATCGTCGCGGGCGTCGGCGAACCGGTGCGGTTGTCGATCGTCTCGGGATCGGGGGAGGCGGCCGCCGCGGGCAAGCCGGGCGTGCCGAAGCTCGGACCCCGGTTGATCGCGGCCTATGCGGCCCAGGCCGAGATCGCGGTGAGCGGCGACGCCACCCGCGCGCATCCCCTCGACCTGCAACTGCCCGAGGCGCGGGTGCACGGTCCCGGCTGATCCGGCGCAGGCCGGATGGATCGCCTCGCGACGCCGCCCGGCCTATATCGGTCCCAGGACACAACACCCGACGAGTTCGACCGCTTCCATGCTGCCTCCCATCGACGACATCATCGACAACTTCGAGCTGATCGAGGATTGGGAGCAGCGCTACGGCTACATCATCGAGCTCGGCCGCGAGATGGAGGCTCTGCCCGAAGCCCGGCAGACAGAGGACAACCGCGTGCATGGCTGCGAGAGCCAGGTCTGGCTCGACGTCGGACTCGACCCGGCCGCCCCGGAGCCGCGCCTGTCGCTGCGCGGCGACAGCGATTCCAGCATCGTGCGCGGCTTCGTCGCCCTGATGGTCTCGCTCTACGATGGCAAGACGCCTCAGGACGCCGCGACCACCGACGGCCTCGATATCTTCCGCCGGCTCGATTTCGGTTCGCACGTGACGTCGAAGCGCTCCAACGGCGTGCGGGCCATGGTGGCGCGCATCCAGCACGACGCGAAGCGCTTCGCGGCGGCTTGAAATATCGGTGTTGCCGGTTGACCTGGGCCTCGCGAGCAGCCTTCGATCGTGCTCCTTGAGCAGGCTTCGGGCCTCTCGCGAAATCCAGCGATGGGCCACCAATGAGCGTCGTCGATCTCGCCCGCTTCATGGAGGACCTCGCCACGCAGTCGGGCGCGGCGATCCTGCCGTTCTTCCGCGCGCATTTCGGCATGGACGACAAGGCCAGCGGCTCCGGCCGCGGCTTCGATCCGGTGACGGAGGCCGACCGCGCGGCCGAAGCCACCATGCGCCGGATGATCCGGGCGACCTTTCCGACGCACGGCATCCTCGGCGAGGAATTCGGCGCGGAGCAGACCGACGCCGAATGCGTCTGGGTGCTCGACCCGATCGACGGCACCCGCGCCTTCATTTCCGGTCTGCCGACCTGGGGCACGCTGATCGGCCTGACCCGGAACGGCACCGCCGTGCGCGGGCTGATGCACCAGCCCTATCTCGGCGAGCGCTTCCTGGGCGACGGCGGCGGCGCCACCATCCGCACCGCGAAGGGGGAGCGGACTCTCCGCACCCGCCGCACCGACAAACTCGCCGACGCGATCCTGGCGACCACCGATCCGCGCCTGTTCGCCGAGGGCGAGGAGCGCGAGCGCTTCGGCCGGATCGAGTCGGCCGTGAAGATGTCGCGCTACGGCACCGATTGCTACGCCTATTGCATGCTCGCCGCCGGCCAGATCGACCTTGTGGTGGAAGCCGGCCTGCAGCCCTACGACATCGTCGCCCTGATCCCGATCGTCGCGGGCGCCGGCGGGGTGATCACCTCCTGGGACGGCGGCCCGGCGACGGGCGGCGGCCGCGTCGTCGCTGCGGGCGACCGCCGCCTGCACGAGCAGGCGCTGGCGATCCTCAATCCGTAATCCGATCCCGCCATCGTGGCGCTGCGTTTGCGATGAAGCTGGAGGATTGTGGTGGCTACCGGAAGCGTCGCGGTCCAAGGCGCGAGCTATCAGACCGTTTCCGGTCGATGCCACGGCCCTTTCCCGGACTCCTGGAACGCAGTGGAAGGTGATCCGGGACCCAGCGCAAATATAAGGGCCGCGCCAGCGGCTCGATTCGAACGGCGCAGACGTTTCGACGCTTCGCGACGTCCTCATGCTGGACCCCGGATCGGGTTCCGCTGACGCTCCACCCGTCCAGGGAAGGGGGCGGGGTACGCCGAAGGAGTTCAACCAGAAACGGTATCACCTCCCGGAGCGATCACACTCCCATGTCGAGCTTGTTCCGGCTCACCGCGACGTGGATCAGCTCCGCCAGCGTCTGCACGCCGAGCTTCTGGCGCATGCTGGAGCAGGCGCCGATGACCGTGCGGTAGCTCACCGAGAGGTTGTCCGCGATGACGCGGTAGGACTTGCCCTTGCTCAGCAGCGAGAGGATCTGCAGCTCCCGGGCGTTGAGCGTGCCGAGCGGCGGGCCATGCCCGCGCATGTTGAGCATGGCGACTTTGGTGGCAAGCCGGTGTTCGAGGAAGCCGCGCCCGGCCCGCACCGTGGTGAAGGCCTCGACGATCGTCGCCGTCGGCGCATCCTTGAGGACGTAGCCGAGCGCCCCGCTTTCGAGGGCGCGCGACACCACCACCGGATCGTCGTGCATGCTGAAGGCGAGGACGCGCACGTCCGGCTGCAGCGCGCGCATCCGCCGGATCAGCGACAGGCCCGAGAGATCCCGGTCCTGAAAGCTGAGGTCGGCGACCACCATGCCGGGGCGGAGCTTGTGGAAGATCCGGTATCCCGAGACGATGTCGCCGGCCTCGTGGATCCGCTCGATCCCGAGGCTCTCCGACAGATCCTCCACCACGTGGCGGAACCCGCTCAACACGACCGGGTGATCGTCGACGAGGAGGACGCTCGTCGGCGTCGCCGCCTCGCCGCGGGGATCGCCCCTGGACCGGGTGCTGCGCTCGACGGCCATCACGGCTTGGCCTTCTCCTCGCGCTGCGCGCCATAGCGTTCCGCGAGCTTGACGAGCGTCGCGTCGCGGTCGTCGCCCTGCTGGCGGGTGTTGTAATAGTGCTGGCACATCTCTCCATAGAGTTGCCGGCCCCGGGCACCCTGCGCGACGCGGGTCAGGCCCTCGATCAGCGCCTCGTAGCCCTCCTTCTTGCCGGCCTCGCCGAGCATCTGGCCGAGCTGCACCGTGCGGTTGGCGATCATGCGCGGGTCCTCGATGAAGAAGGACTGCGCTCGGCCGAGGCTGCGCCGCATCTGCGCGCTCGCCGCGTCGTCGTTCGGCACCGGCTTCCCGGCCTCGCGGCTCGCGAGCCAGCGGCCGGTCTCCATCGGATCCGTCGGCGAGAGCCAGGCCGGGATGTCGGCATCCGACTGCGTCGCGACGATGGCCTGATCCTCGCTCTTGGTCTCGGCCTCGTCCCCGCCACCGCAGCCGCCGAGGGCGAGGAGGACGACGACCGGAAGAAGCGCCGGGGCCCTCATCGGACGGCCTCCCCGCCCTGCGACAGGCCGAGATTGCGCGGCCCCTCGCCGACCTTGATCCGGCCGGTTTCGCTGAGGGTCGACAGATCGATCACCGAGACGTCCTCCGAGAACCAGTTGGCGACATAGGCGCGCGTGCCGCTGACCACGATGCCCTCCGGATAGCGCCCGACCTTGACGGTGCCGGTGACCGCGAGGCTCGCCGCGTCGACGACCGAGACCGTGCCGGCATGCTGGTTGGTGACGAGCACCCGTAGGCCGTCGACGCTCGTCGCGACGCCGTAGGGCATCTTGCCGACGGGCACGGTGGCGATGCGCTTCAGCGCCGCCGTATCGATCACGCTGAGATCGTTGCTGCGTACGTTCGCGACGTACAGCCTGTCCTGCGCGGGGCTCAAGCCCAGGGCGAACGGCGCTTCGCCGACGGGAATCGTGGCGATCCGCTCCATGCGGGCGGTGTCGATCACGCTGACCTGATGGCTCTCGCGGTCGGCGACCCAGAGCCGGCCGGCCCGGTCGAGCACGAGGTTCGCCGGATCCTTGCCCACGGCGACGCCGCCCTCCACGGCTCCGGTCTCGGTTGAGAGGCGCACGACCCGGGCCGCCTTCCAATCCCCGAGATAGAGGTAGCGGCCCTGCGGCTCGACCGCGATGCCGAAGGCCTGCCCCGCATAGGGCAGGCGCTTCAGCACCCGGCTGGTGCCGCCCTCGACGATCGTGATCGCGCCATGGTCGGGATGCGAGAGGTAGAGCCGGCCCTGCGCATCCGCCGCCTCGGTCTTCGTCGCCAGCCAGGAGGCCGGGC
>NZ_VRVE01000126.1:0-8455 GCF_008040035.1 Methylobacterium sp. WL9 | reverse complement strand
CCCTCGTGGTGATGCCGGGGCTTCCCGCCGAGCGGGCCGCGGCGCGCGCGGGGCTGCGCGGCATCCGCGAGATCTACGCCGACCGCGCCTATGCCGACGACGGCCGCCTCGCGCCGCGCGCGATGGACGGCGCCGTGCTGCACGACGCGCACGACATCGCGGCGCGGGTGCGCCGCATGGTCGAGGACGGGGCGGTGACGACCCTGTCGGGCCGGCGCATCCCCGTCGGGATCGACACGGTCTGCGTCCACGGCGACCATCCCGGCGCGATCGCGGCCGCCCGGGTGGTGCGGGCGGAACTGGAGGGCGCGGGGCTGGCGCTCAGGCCGTTCGCACCGCCCTGAGCGCATGGCGCCCGCACTGCAAAACGCGGGGAGGGATCGATTTCGGCCGTTCACGGTTTCTTGAGGCGCGATCTCGGGATCGCGCCGCGTGAAAGAGTCGAGCCGGCCATGAAGAGCGATCCGAGAAGCAGCGGCCTCGTCGTTCCGCCGCGCCCGACGCGGATCGCCGCCGCCGAGACGCCGAAGGGCAGCATCGCCTCCCCGGTGATCGTGGCGGCGATCATCGTCACCGCGCTCTATCTCGGGCGCGACATCCTGATCCCGATCGCCATCGCGGTCCTGCTCTCCTTCGTCATCGGTCCCCTGGTCCACCTGCTGCGCAAGCTCAGGCTCGGGCGCCTCGTCGCGGTGCTGATCGCGGTGCTGACGGCGTCGGGCGTCATCGCGGCGCTCTCCACCGTGATCGGCGTGCAGGTCGCCGACCTCGTGAAGGACGTGCCGCGCTACCAGCACACCATCGAGCGCAAGATCGAGGGGCTGCGCCAGGGGCCGCTCGGCACCGGCATGGACTACGTCGCCAACATCAACCGGGCGATCCACGATGCCGGCAGCGAGCCGGACAAGCAGAAGAAGCCGGAGACGTCGCAGACCAAGCCCGAGCCGACCCCGCCCGTGCTGGTGGAGATGAAGGACCGTCCGCCGAGCCCGCTCGAACTCGCCAACACCGTGCTCTCGCCGGTGCTCGGCCCGCTCGCCACCACCGGCATCGTGCTCGTGGTGCTGCTCTTCATCCTGATGCAGCGCGAAGACCTGCGCGATCGGCTGATCCGGCTGGCCGGATCGAACGACCTGCACCGCACCACCGTGGCGATGGACGACGCCGCGCGGCGGCTCTCACGCTACTTCATCGGCCAGCTCGCGCTCAATTCCGGCTTCGGGCTGGTGATCGGCTTCGGGCTCTGGGCGATCG
Organism: Methylobacterium sp. WL9; assembly: GCF_008040035.1. Lineage (NCBI taxonomy): Bacteria > Pseudomonadati > Pseudomonadota > Alphaproteobacteria > Hyphomicrobiales > Methylobacteriaceae > Methylobacterium > Methylobacterium sp. WL9. The sequence goes on along the minus strand of NZ_VRVE01000126.1, from coordinate 7,201 downwards.
GCGTGCCGAACCCGGTGCTGTGGGGCATCTTCTCCGCGCTGATGCGCTTCGTGCCGTATATCGGCGCCTTCGTCTCGGCGGTGTTTCCGCTGGCGGTGGCCGCCGCGGTCGATCCGGGCTGGGGCATGGTCATCGCCACGTTGATCCTGTTCGGGGTCATCGAGCCGCTGGTCGGGCAGATCATCGAGCCGCTGGTCTACGGCCACTCCACCGGGCTCTCGCCCTTCGCGGTGCTGGTCTCGGCGCTGTTCTGGATCTGGCTGTGGGGGCCCGTCGGGCTGATCCTGTCGACGCCGCTCACCGTCTGCCTCGTGGTGCTCGGCCGGCACGTCGACGCGCTCGAATTCCTCGACGTGCTGTTCTCCGACCGCCCGGCCCTGACGCCGGTGGAGAACTTCTATCAGCGCATGCTCGCCGACGACCCGGAGGAGGCGCAGGAGCATGCCGACACGATCCTGCGGACCTGCTCGCTCTCGGCCTATTACGACGAGGTGGTGCTCAAGGGCCTCGAACTCGCCTCGCGCGACGCCGCCCGCGGGGTGCTGACCCTCGAGCAGAAGGGCGACATCCGCACCTCGATCGCCGCGCTGATCGAGGAGCTGGAATCCCGCGAGGACGAGCGGCCGGTCGAGCCGGCCAAGGCGGTGCGGCGCCTGTTCGCGGGCAAGGCCGTGGCTGCGGAAGCCGCCTGCGACGCCGCCACGGCGATCGACGATCCGCCCGAGCCCGAGGAGTTGCCCGAGGCGTGGCGGCGGGAGGGCGCGGTGCTCTGCGTCGCCGGGCGCGGCTTCCTCGACGAGCCGGCCGCCGCGATCCTGGCCCAGCTCCTGCGCAAGCACGGACTCGGTACCCGCATCGCCGAATTCTCGGATCTCGCCCGCGCCAAGATCGACGGCTTCGATGCCGGCCCGACGCAGATGGTCGTGGTGATCTCGCTCTCCATCGGCGGCGAGCCCGGCCACCTGCGCCGCCTCGTCGGCCGGCTGCGCCAGAAGCTGCCCGGCAAGCGCATCGCGGTCGGCCTCTGGCGCATCGACGACGAGGGCGCGTCCGAGGCGGCCGGCCGCCGCGAGATCGAGGCCGACGAGCACGTCTCGTCGCTGCGCGACACGATCGAGGTGGTGCTGGGCAGCGCGGTGGCGAAGCCGGCCGCCGCGATGCCGGCTTCCGTCCCGCCCCGTCAGGCCCAGCCGATGCCGGCTTGAGCGGCAGCACGCCTCTCGTATCGCTTGCGGAAAAGCATCACCCCCGCAGGCCGGGAGCCTCCTGGCCGGTGCGGGCGACGTACTCGGTATAGCCGCCGCCATACTGGTGGATGCCCTCGGGGGTGAGTTCGAGCAGCCGGTTCGAGAGCGCGCCCAGGAAGTGCCGGTCGTGGCTGACGAAGAGCATGGTGCCCTCGTAGGTGGAGAGCGCCTGGATCAGCATCTCCTTGGTGCCGATGTCGAGGTGGTTGGTCGGCTCGTCGAGCACCAAAAAATTCGGCGGGTCGTAGAGCATTTTTGCCATCACCAGCCGGGCCTTCTCACCGCCGGAAAGCACCCGGCAGCGCTTCTCCACGTCGTCGCCGGAGAATCCGAAGGCGCCGGCGAGCGCGCGCAGCGAGCCCTGGCCCGCCTGCGGGAAGCTCGATTCGAGGTCCTGGAACACCGTGAGATCGCCGTCGAGCAGATCCATGGCGTGCTGGGCGAAGTAGCCGAGCTTGACGCTGCCCCCGACCGCGACGGTGCCGTCGTCGGGCTTGGTGGTGCCGGTGACGAGCTTGAGCAGGGTCGACTTGCCGGCCCCGTTCACCCCCATCACGCACCAGCGCTCGCGCCGCCGGATCGAGAAGTCGAGCCCCTCGTAGATCACGCGGCTGCCGTAGCTCTTGTGCACGCTCTTGATCATGACGACGTCGTCGCCCGAGCGCGGCGCCGGCTGGAAGTCGAAGGCGACGCTCTGGCGGCGGCGCGGCGGCTCCACCCGCTCGATCTTGTCGAGTTTTTTCACCCGACTTTGGACTTGAGCCGCGTGGCTGGCCCGCGCCTTGAAGCGCTCGATGAACTTGATCTCCTTGGCCAGCATCGCCTGCTGGCGCTCGAACTGCGCCTGCTGCTGGTGCTCGTTCAGGGCGCGCTGCTGCTCGTAGAAGCCGTAATCGCCCGAATAGGTGGTGAGCGACCCGCCGTCGATCTCGATGACCTTGCCGACGATGCGGTTCATGAACTCGCGATCGTGCGAGGTCATCAGCAGCGCGCCCTCGTAGTTCTTGAGGAAGGCCTCGAGCCAGATCAGGCTTTCGAGATCGAGATGGTTCGACGGCTCGTCGAGCAGCATCACGTCGGGGTTCATCAGCAGGATGCGGGCCAAAGCCACGCGCATCTTCCAGCCGCCCGAGAGCTTGCCGACGTCGCCGTCCATCATTTCTTGGCTAAAACTCAGGCCCGAGAGCACTTCGTAGGCCTTGCCCTCCAGCGCGTAGCCGTCGAGCTCCTCGAAGCGGGCCTGGACCTCGCCGTAGCGTTCGATGATGGCCTCCATCTCGTCGGCCTTGTCGGGGTCGGCGAGGTCGGCCTCGATCTCCTTCAGCTCGGCCCCGACCACGCTGACCGCGCCCGCCCCCGCCATCACCTCGGAGACGACGCTGCGGCCGGCCATCTCGCCGACATCCTGGCTGAAATAGCCGATGGTGGTGCCGCGCTCCGTCGCGACCAGGCCCTCGTCGGGCTCCTCCTGGCCGGTGAGCATGCGGAACAGGGTGGTCTTGCCGGCCCCGTTCGGCCCGACGAGCCCGGCCTTCTCGCCCTTCTGCAGGGCTGCCGAGGCCTCGATGAAGACGATCTGCCGGCCGTTCTGCTTGCCGATCTTTTCGAGGCGTATCATGCGACCAGACGTGCTTTTGGGGGATTTGCCGAGGGCTTACGGCATGGGTGGAGGCAGCGGAAGGGGAGAGGCGGACGGGGCGGCCCGACGGGAAGGCAGGGCTGCGGCTCCGCCCGTTCCCTCGGAGGTTGCCGCCCAGCGGCCGTCACCGAGAGCGCAAGCGAGGACCGAGGAAACTCGGTATTCTCGGCCGCCCTACCGCAACGGCTTGCGCGCCGTCAGCACGGTCGCGCAGGCGAGTTCGAGCTGCTTCTCCTGGGAGAGGCCCCGGCAGAAGGGCAGGCCGACCTGCTCGGCCGGGGCGCGCAGCAGCTGCTCGACGGTCATCGCCGAGAACTCTTCGCGGACGGGAGACGACAGGCCGTCCCGCCAGGAATTCAGGATCCATTGCAGGGCCCAGATCGGGTGGGTCGACTCGATGACCTCCACCCGCTCGACCTCGAGCATGTCCTCGAACAGGCGTCGCGCGCCCTGCGGCGTCGGGTTGAAGTAGTGGTGCGGAAAGCCGTGATAGGGCTGCAGGAAGGGGACGCAGCAATACAGCGTGCCGCCCGGCTTCAGCACGCGCGCGATCTCGCGGGCGCAGGTGAACGGGTCGCGGACATGTTCCAGCACCACGATGGACAGGACGCCATCGAAGGAATCGTCGAGGAACGGCAGGGCCTCGCCGACGCCCAGCACGTCCGTCGAGAGGTAGTCGACGATCTCGTAGTTGACGACGTTCTCGTAATAGGTTTGCCGGCTTCCGGCGCCGCAATCGAGGACGAGGCCGTCGGGGTAGCGGGCGATCAGGTCGACGCCCGACTGGTCGTAGCCGTGCGAGGACACGGCGTCGGTGGCGACGATGCCGGTCGCCTCGCGCAGTTCCGGCGTCAGGAAGTCCGCCTTGCCGTCGTTCCAGAGGCACGGCATGTCGCTCCGGAACAGCGGCCGCAGGCGCTGCATCTTCCTGGCCCGCGCCGCCCGAAGGTCGGCGCGCACGTTGACCATCCTGCGGTCCTCGCGATGGCCGAAGCCGTCGAAATGCTTCCGGCCCGACCGGACGTGGCCCGCCGCGACGGCGGCCGCCACGTCGGGGTTGGCGGCGAGATAGGCGGCCTCGTCGAAATGCCTGCCGGTCGCGGGGATGTAGAGGTCGAAGGGCATGGAGCGCACCATCGCGGATTCTCTCGGACGTTTCGGCGGCGGCCCTATCCCACACCCACCGGATGCTTCGTCACCACCGGAGAGCGCATCGTCACCAGTTCCTCGCCCGCCGTCGGATGCACCGCGATGGTGCGGTCGAAATCGGCCTTGGTCGCGCCCATGGTGACGGCGATGCCCACCGCCTGAATGATCTCGCCGGCATCGTGGCCGAGCACGTGGACGCCGACGACGCGGTCGCTGGCCTTGTCGACCAGAACCTTCATCAGCACGCGCTCGTCGCGGCCCGACAGGGTCGCCTTCATCGGGCGGAAGCTGGAGCGGTAGACGTCGATCTCATTGAAACATTGGCGGGCCACGTCCTCGTTGTGGCCGACGACGCCGATCTCGGGCGTCGAGAACACCGCCGTCGGGATCAGACGGTGGTCGACGCACCAGGGTTTGCCGCCGAAGACCGTGTCGGCGAAGGCGTGGCCCTCGCGGATGGCGATCGGAGTCAGCGCCGCGCGGTTGGTGACGTCGCCGACGGCGTAGATCGACGGGACGGACGTCTGCGAATAGTCGTCGACGGGGATGGCGCCGTTCGGCTTCGTCGCGATGCCGACCTTCTCCAGCCCGAGGCCGGTGACGTTGGGCCGGCGGCCGGTGGCGCCGAGCACGCAGTCGACCGTGATGGTTTCGCCGTCATCGAGCGTCGCGCGGATGGCGTCGCCGTCGCGCTCCAGGCGCTCGACGGTGCGGTTGAGGCGCAGGTCCATGCGCTTGGCGTAGGCCTCGCCGAGCGCGTCGCGGATTTCGTCGTCGAAGCCGCGCAGCAACCGGTCGCCGCGATGCAGGAGCGTCGTCTTACTGCCGAGCGCAGCGAAGACGCCGGCGAATTCCACGGCGATGTAGCCGCCGCCGATGACGAGGATGCGCTCGGGCTGGCGCTCCAGCTCGAACACGCCGTTCGAATCGATGGCAAGGTCGCCACCGGGAATCATCGGCTCGTTCACCGGCGCGGCGCCCACCGCCACCAGAATGGTCTTTGCGCGGATCAGTTTTCCGGAATGGCACAGGCGGACCGTGTGCGGGTCCTCGATGGCGGCGCGGTCGGCGATGAGTTCGACGCCGGAGGCGGCGAGGTTGCGGGTGTAGATGCCCTCGAGCCGGGTCACCTCGGCGTCGCGGCGCTGCTTCAGCACGGCCCAGTCGAAGCGCGGGGTGCCGACGTCCCAGCCGAAGCCTGCGGCGTCCTCGAACTCGTCACTGAACCGCCCGGCATAGACCATCAGCTTCTTCGGCACGCAGCCGCGGATCACGCAGGTGCCGCCGACGCGGTATTCCTCGGCCAGCATCACCCGCGCGCCGTGCCCGGCCGCGATTCGCGCCGCCCGCACGCCGCCCGAGCCGCCGCCGATGACGAAGAGGTCGGTATCGAAATTCTGGCTCATGCCGTGTCGCTCTTCAGAGGGCGTGCGAGGCCCGCGCGCAGCCAGGTGATGGCGGTTCCGAGCGCCGCCGTCCACCAGGCCTGCCAGGCGCCGTGCTCGACGAAGGCGATCGCGGCGGCGGCGGCGATCAGGCCCAGCGCCACGGCGAAGGGCGCCTTCGGCAGGATCGCGACGGCGCGGAGCGTTAGCAACAGCACCGCGGCGGCGAGGATCGCGCCCAAGATCCCGAGTTCGGCCCAGACCTGAAGGAAGCTGTTGTGCGGGTGGCCGACGGCCAGCATCTCCCGCAGCTCGGGCGCGAGACCCTGCGCCGCCGGCACTTCGGGGAAGCGTGCGCTGGTGCCGTAGCCGGCCCCCCGCCAGGGATCGGCCGCGACCGCCGCGCCGAAGCTCCGGGCGATGGCGACGCGGGCGCGGGAGGAGCTGTGTTCGAGCCGGGCATGGATCGCCTCCGGCATGAATCGGGCGAGGATGTCGCCCTCCACCGGGGCCAGCACCAGCGCCAGCCCGAGGCCGGTGCCGACCAGGGCGAGGCCGAAGCGCTTGGGCAGCAGCCGGGCGAGCGCCGCCATGGCCAGCCCGGCGATCAGGCCCATCGCGGCGGCGCCGCTGACGGAGGAGACGATCGCAGCAGCAGTCAGCAGCAGCAGGCCGAGGGCGAGGAGGCGATGCCCCCGCGCGAAAACCAGGAAGGCCAGCGGTCCGGCGACGAGCACGAAGGTCAGGACCGGCCGGTTGAACACGAACAACGCGTCGCGCTGTCCGAGCAGGCGCTGCGGCGCCATGCCGAGCCGGAGGCTCGCGACCACGAACAGGCAGGCGACGACCAGCGCGCCCGCCGCCAGCGGCGGCGTCCATGGCGGAAGCCGGCCGGGGGCGAGGCGGGCGAGGCAATACGCGGCGACGAGTGTGGGGCCGAACTCGCTCAGCGTGCGCAGCGAGAGTGCCGGAAACGGACTCCAGGCGAAACTCAGGAGGCACCAGGCCAGGAAGCCGAGCACGGCCGCCCCGACCGCGCCGCCGAGGGGCCGCAGCAGGAGGCGCAGGGCTCCGCGCCCCTCCTCGGCGGCGACGCCGAGACCGAAGAGAAGCGCCGCGACGACGACGACGAGCGGCGAGGAGCGGTTCGCCAGGGCCATGGCCGGCGGCACCAGGGCCAGCGCGACGGCGCCGGCCGCGTAGAGGCCCTTCGCGGCGGACACCGGCCTACTGGAGCTGATGGCCGCGCTTGCCCATCTCCGCGCGCACGCGGATCATCATGTATTCCGAGACCTCCTGGGTCCAATCCTGCATGGCTCCGACGAGCTCGTCGAGCACCTGGGGCTGGGTCTCGACGTAGCGCTTGCCGGCGGGCGAGCGGAAGAAGACCACGATTTCCTTCAGCTCGGGCTCGGCGAGGCGCCCGGCATAGATCCGGGCGGCGACGTCGATAATGCGCTGCTTCTGCAGCTCCATCTCCGGCTGCAGGCCCTTGATGACCTCGTCGAGGTCCTTGGCGAGTTCCGGCCGGGTCACGGCGTTCTTCTTGATCTGCTCGGCCAAGGCCGGGACGATGGAATCGAACGAGCGGGCGATGCCGGAATTGAACATGACCTCGCGGGCCAGCGCGAGATGGCTCGGGCCGATTGGGGCCGGCGCGGCCGGCACCACCAGTGTCAGCGGTCCCGGCCAAAAGGCCTTTGCCAGCGCCGCCGCGGTCTCATCGAAAATGCCCTCGTGGCGGGCAGCGGCCTCGTCGGGCAGATGGGCGATCAGGGGGT
>NZ_VRVE01000125.1:0-8972 GCF_008040035.1 Methylobacterium sp. WL9 | reverse complement strand
GGGCCGTCGAACGTACGGAGCGACCGCCGGCCGAGCGCCCGCGGGAGCGCGAGAGCCGGCGTCCTACGCCTCGGCGCGACGAGGACGGCGACACGCCGGTAGGCCTGGGCTCGCATGTGCCGGCCTTCCTGATGCGGCCCGTGCCGCCCAAGAAGGACTGATCCGGTCCCTCGACGCCCCGTTCGGACATCGTCGAGAGGCGATCGGCGTCTTTCTGCCGCTACCTTAACCTGGCGGCTACGATCCATCGGGCATGATCGTCGCACGGTGGATCGGATAGGTCGAATGAGCGGCGCGGGTCATGAGGATCGCGAGCGGAGCTTCGTCATCGCGCAACGCGCGAACGAGCTGATGCGCGACTACGGCTCGTCGGCGAGCCCGCAGGCCTATGCAGTCTGGTACACGTACGTGTCCGGCCGGCAGCCCCAGATGAACGAGGCCATCAAGCGCCTGACGACGAAGAGCGGCACGCTCTCCGACGACGACATCGCCGAGCTCTACGAGGCCCATATCGATCGTCGCCAGATCGAGGGTGAACTCGACCGCCACAATGCCGGTCTGATCTCCGAGGTGCAGAGCATCATGGAGATGATCGACCTGTCCCTCGGCTCGACCGCCGAGTACGGGGCGTCGCTCCAGGCCATCTCCCGGGATCTCCACGACACGACGCCGAACCGGCTCAAGGACATCGTCGCCACGTTGATCGTCAACACGCGCGACGTGTCGGCCAGCAACCGGACCCTCGAAGCGCATATGCGCGAGAGCCGTCGCGAGATCGAAGCGCTGCGCGAGACGCTTGCCGCCGCCCGGCTCGAGAGCCTGACCGACCCGCTGACCGGCCTGTCGAACCGCAAGCATTTCGAGGAGATGTTGCGCAACGAGATCGACGAGGGCGCCAGGTCGCCGCGCCCGTCCAGCCTGATCCTGATCGATATCGACTTCTTCAAGCGCTTCAACGACCAGTTCGGCCACCTGACCGGCGATCAGGTCCTGCGGCTCGTGGCGATCGTGATGCGGGAGACCGTCGCGTCGGGGGGGACCCTTTCGCGCTTCGGCGGCGAGGAATTCGGCATCCTGCTGCCCGGTATCGGCCGCGAGGCCGCCCGCGTCATCGCAGAAACGGTGCGGACCACCATCATGGGCCGCGAACTCGTGAAGCGCGCGACCGGCGAGTCGCTCGGAAAGGTCACGATCTCGCTCGGCGTCGCACAGAGGTGCTCCGACGACACCATCGTGTCGTTCATCGAGCGGGCCGATTCCTGCCTCTATGCCGGAAAGCGTATGGGCCGGAACCGTACGGTCGACGACGCCGAGATGTCGGCATTGCCCGAGGTCGCCTGACGCGGATCCGAACTGAGGTCTTCGAGGCTGACGCCACGAGGAACGCCAGCTCCTACCGTCGCGACCTGCGATCGTCGAAAGCAGGTCGCCCGACGGGACTCGACCTATCGGTTCAGGCTGACATTCCGGCGGCGGCGAGCCTGTCCGGCGTCGCGGGTGTGATGGCGATCGACTCGCCGCAGCCGCAGGCCGAGGTCTGGTTCGGGTTGTTGAACACGAACTGCGACGACAGCTTGTCGGTCTTGAAATCCATCTCGGTGCCGAGCAGGAACAGCACCGCCTTGGGATCGATGAAAACGGTCACGCCGTTCACCTCGACCATGTCCTCGCCGGCATTGCGGCCTTCGGCATATTCCATCGTGTAGGCCATGCCGGCGCAGCCGCCGTTGCGCACGCCGACGCGCAACCCCGCGATCGGCCTGTCCGCGTCGGCCATGATCGCCTTGAGCCGGTCCGCGGCGCGGTCGGTCAGCGAGATCACCTTGAAACCTGACATCGTTCTCTCCTGCGGCAGGGTTTAAGGCCCGGGCGGGTGAGGGGAATTGTGCGCTAGGCCAAGATAAGCATTCGCCGATTGCTGGTCCAGCGCAGCGCTGCCACGCGCGAAGCCAGCAGCTACCACATATCCAGCGCCACGCGCGCCTCGTCCGACATCCGGCTCTGGTCCCACGGCGGGTCGAACACCATCGTCACGTCGCAGGACTGGACGCCCGGCACCTTCGAGACCGCGTCCTCGACCCATCCGGGCATCTCGCCGGCCACGGGACAGCCCGGAGCGGTCAGGGTCATGTCGATGGCGACTTTGCGGTCGTCGGCGATGTCGACCTTGTAGATCAGGCCGAGCTCGTAGATGTCGGCCGGGATCTCGGGATCGTAGACGGACTTCAGCGCCGCGACGATGTCGTCGGTCAGCCGGTCGAGCTCCTCCGGCGGGATCGCGGAGGTCGCCGCGACGGCCGGCGTGTTGTTGCCGCCGGTGATGGCTGCGTCGGTGCTCATGATGACTCTCCTCCGGTGCGGCCCGCGCCGCGACGGACAATCCGAAAACTCAGGCGAACAGCATCTCGGCCTTGGCGAGCGCGTCCGCAAGCGCGTCGATCTCGGCCTTGGTATTATACAATCCGAACGAAGCGCGGCAGGTCGAGGTCGCGCCGAAGCGGTTGAGAAGCGGCATCGCGCAATGCGTGCCGGCCCGGATCGCGATGCCCTGGCGGTCGATCACGGTGGCGATGTCGTGGGCGTGCGTGCCCTTCATCTCGAAGGCGACGACGCCGCCCTTGTCTCGGGCCGTGCCGATCAGCCGGATCGCGTTCATCGCCCCGAGGCGCTCCTGCGCATAGGCGGTCAGCGCGTCCTCGTGCGCACTGATCGCCTCGCGGCCGACGCCCATCATGAATTCCAGGGCGGCGCCCAAGCCCACCGCCTCGATGATCGCCGGCGTGCCGGCCTCGAACCGGTGCGGCGGGTCGTTGTAGGTAATGGTGTCCTCGGAGACGGTCCGGATCATCTCGCCGCCGCCCTGATAGGGGGGCAGCCGGTCCAGCCATTCCTTCTTGCCGTAGAGCACGCCGATACCGGTCGGGCCGTAGACCTTGTGGCCTGTGAAGACGAAGAAGTCGCAGTCGAGCGCCTGCACGTCGATCGCGCGATGCACCGCACTCTGCGCCCCGTCGAGCAGCACGGGTACGCCATGGCCATGGGCGATGCGGATGATCTCCTCGGCCGGCGTCACCGTGCCGAGCACGTTCGACATGTGCGTGATTGCGACCATTTTCGTACGTGGGCTGAAGAGCTTTTCGTATTCCTCGACGAGGAAGTTGCCCGCGTCGTCCACGGGAGCCCACTTGATGACGGCCCCGTAGCGCTCGCGCAAAAAGTGCCAGGGCACGATGTTGGAGTGGTGCTCCATGATCGAGAGGATGATCTCGTCGCCCTCCCCGATCAGGCCGCCGCGATGCATCGACGACGCGACGAGGTTGTAGGCCTCGGTGGCGTTGCGGGTGAAGACGATCTCGTCGGTGGAGCTGGCGTTGAGGAACTGGCGCGTGGTCTCGCGCGCGCCCTCGAAGCCTTCGGTTGCCGCGTTCGCCATGTAGTGCAGGCCGCGATGCACGTTGGCATAGGCGCCCTCCATGCAGCCGACCATGGCGTCGATCACCGCCCGCGGTTTTTGCGCGGAGGCGGCGTTGTCGAGATAGACCAGGGGCTTGCCATAGACCTGCTTCGCCAGGATCGGGAATTCCTTGCGGATCGCCTCGACGTCGTAGCCCGGCTGGCGGATGGGTGCGTTCATCAGGTTGCGCTCGCGCGAAACCCTCCCCCCTCTGCGGGGGAGGGTGCCTCGCGGAGCGAGGCGGGAGAGGGGAAACCCCGGTCCTCGATGGCCGTGCCGATGGCAGTCATCACTGCATCGAGGTTGCCGAGGACGAGATCGTTCGGAAATCGCAGGATCAGGAAGCCTTGGCTGGTCAACCAAGCGTCCCGGGCTGCATCGTGATTCTTTCGCTCTTCCGTCTCATGAAGCTCGCCATCGAGTTCCACGATCAGGCGCGCCGACGCGCAGAAGAAGTCGGCGATGTAGGGCGCTATGGGAACCTGACGCTTGAACTTGACGCTGCGGAACCGGCCACCGCGAACCTGTTCCCAGAAAAGGGCCTCGGCGCGCGGCATGTCCCGCCTCTGACCGCGGGCGAAGTCACGCAGACGGGGCGTCACTTCGTTCAGCTTTGGACGATCGTTCATGTCCAAATCCCCGTTATGCGCGTCCTCTCTCCCCGCTGCGGGAGAGGGTGGCCCGCGTAAGCGGGTCGGGAGAGGGCAGCGCCGTATCCTGAAGCGTTGCTTCCCTCTCCCGGTCGCTCCGCGACCACCCTCCCCCGCAGAGGGGGGAGGGTTTCCTACCCCCGCGCCCTCAGCCAGCCCTCGACCTCGCCGATCAGCGCCTCGCGAGCGCCTTCGTGCGTGACAGACTCGATCGCCTCGCCGACGAAGGCCTGGACCAGCAGGCTCTCGGCCACCGGCTTCGGCAGGCCGCGGGCCATGAGGTAGAACAGCAGGTCCTCGTCCGGCGCGCCGCAGGTGGCGCCGTGGCCGCAGGCGACGTCGTCGGCGAAGATTTCGAGCTCCGGCTTGTTCATCATCTGGCCGTCGTCGGTCAGCAGCAGGCAGTCCGACTTCATCTTGCCGTCGGTCTTCTGCGCCGCCTGGCGGACGATGATCTTGCCCTGGAACACGCCGGTGGAATCGCCGTCGATCACCGTCTTGAACATCTCGCGGCTGACCCCGCCGACCGCGGCGTGGTCGGCCAGCAGCGTCGAGTCGGCAAGCCGCCCGTCACCGAGCATGGCCGCGCCGTTGACGGTGGCGGTGGCGTTCTCGCCGGCGAAGTGCAGGTAGATCTGGTGGCGCGAGAGTACGCCGCCGAAGACGAGGTTGACGGATTCGATGTTGGAGCCAGCGCCGAGCCGCGCGGTAATCGTCGAGAGCGCAATGGCCTTGTCGCCCTCGCGGTTGAGCCGGGTGTGATGCAGGTTGGCCCCGTCGGCGATGACGGTGTCGACCACGTCGTTCGGCTGGTAGGCGATCCCGTCCGGCCCTTCGTGGCTTTCCAGGAACGAGAACTCGGCGCCCTCCCCCAGGGTGACCAGCACGCGGGTCGCCGTCGAGAACGCGGTCTCGCCAGTGCCGACGAAGCGCAGGTGGATCGGCATCTCGACCTTGGCTCCGGCCTCGACCGAGATCAGCGCGCCGTCCGCCAGGAAGGCGGTGTTGAGCTGATAGATCGGATTTTCGCGGGTCTGCGCCACCGGCGCGAGCTGCTTGAGCAGCGGATCGCCCTGGCTCATCGCCTCGTTCAGCGGCGTGACGGTGACGCCGGCCGGAACGCGGTCGAGGTCGGACAACTCGCCGATCAGGTGGCCGTTGACGAAGGTCAGGCGCACGGCCTCAATGCCGACGAAGGCCGTCGCGGCATTCGCCGCCGCCTTCGCGACCTCGAGCGAGGGCTTCTCGGCCGGATGCGCGGCATCCTCGATCGCGGCGCGCAGGTCCGTGTACTTGAAGGCCTCGACGCGACGGCTCGGCAGACCGGTCGCCTCGAAGAACTTGAACGCTTCTTCCCGCGAGATCTTCTCTTCGCTGGCGAAGCTCTGGCGAGCCGACTCGAACAGGCTCGAAAGCCCGGTCTCGGCAGCGCTGCGCAGGTTCTGGATGTCGGCCATCACGCGGCCTCGCTGCGGTAATCGGCGTAGCCGGACTTCTCGAGTTCCAGCGCCAGCTCCTTGCCGCCCGTCTTCACGATCAGGCCCTTCGACATGACGTGCACGGTGTCCGGCACGATATGGTCGAGCAGGCGCTGGTAGTGGGTGATGACGAGGAACGAGCGCCCCTGAGCGCGCAGAGCGTTGACACCCTCGGAGACGATGCGCAGAGCATCGATGTCCAGGCCGGAATCGGTCTCGTCGAGCACGCAGAACTTCGGCTCGAGGAGCGCCATCTGCAGGATCTCCATGCGCTTCTTCTCGCCGCCGGAGAACCCGACATTGAGGGCGCGCTTGAGCATGTCCTTCTCGATCTCGAGCTTGTCGGCGGCGGCGTTCACCTTGCGGATGAAGTCCGGCGTCGAGATCTCGCCCTCGCCGCGGGTGCGGCGCTGCGCGTTGATGCAGGCCTTGAGGAAGGTCATCGTGCCGACGCCGGGGATTTCCAGCGGATACTGGAAGGCCAGGAACAGGCCGGCGGCGGCGCGCTCGTCCGGCGACATGTCCAGCACGTTGTTGCCGTCGAGCAGGATCTCGCCGTCGAGCACTTCGTAGTCCGCCTTGCCGGCGATGACGTAGGAGAGCGTCGACTTGCCGGAGCCGTTCGGCCCCATGATCGCTGCGACCTCGCCGTCGTTCACGGTGAGGTTCAGGCCGTTGAGGATGCGGTTGTCCTCGATCTGTACGACGAGGTTCTTGATTTCGAGCATGTTCGGGTCGTCCTAGCTTGGAATGGCAGCCAGCCCCCACTGCAAGGCAGCGGGGACGGCACCGGATCTGATCGGCAGGCCGGCTGCAGGCCTCAGCCCACCGAGCCCTCGAGGCTGATCGAGATCAGCTTCTGCGCCTCAACGGCGAACTCCATCGGCAGCTGCTGCAGCACGTCGCGGACGAAGCCGTTGACGATCAGCGCGGTGGCCTCCTCGTTCGAGAGGCCGCGCTGCTGGCAGTAGAACATCTGGTCCTCGGAGATCTTCGAGGTGGTGGCCTCGTGCTCGAACACCGCGGATGCGTTCTTCGACTCGATGTAGGGTACCGTGTGCGCGCCGCACTGATCGCCGATCAGCAGCGAGTCGCAGTTGGTGAAGTTGCGGGCGTTCTTGGCCTTCTTGTGCGCCGAGACGAGACCCCGATAGGTGTTCTGCGAGCGCCCGGCCGAGATGCCCTTCGAGATGATGCGGCTCGACGTGTTCTTGCCGAGATGGATCATCTTGGTGCCGGAATCGACCTGCTGCATGCCGTTCGACACCGCGATCGAGTAGAACTCGCCGCGGGAATCGTCGCCGCGCAGGATGCAGGACGGGTACTTCCAGGTGATCGCCGAGCCGGTCTCGACCTGCGTCCACGAGATCTTGGAGCGGGTGCCGCGGCAATCGCCGCGCTTCGTCACGAAGTTGTAGATGCCGCCCTTGCCCTCGTTGTCGCCGGGGTACCAGTTCTGGACGGTCGAGTACTTGATCTCGGCATCGTCCAAAGCGATGAGTTCGACCACCGCCGCATGGAGCTGGTTGTCGTCGCGCTTCGGGGCAGTGCAGCCCTCGAGATACGAGACGTAGCTGCCCTTGTCGGCGATGATGAGCGTCCGCTCGAACTGCCCCGTATCGCGCTCGTTGATGCGGAAGTAGGTCGACAGTTCCATCGGGCAGCGCACGCCCGGCGGAATGTAGACGAACGAGCCGTCGGAGAAGACCGCCGCGTTCAGCGTCGCGAAGAAGTTGTCCGTCACCGGCACGACGGTGCCGAGGTACTTCCGGACGAGGTCCGGGTACTCGCGAAGGGCCTCGGAGATCGGCATGAAGATCACGCCGGCCTTCGCGAGTTCCTTCTTGAACGTGGTCGCGACCGAGACCGAATCGAACACGGCGTCGACGGCGACGCGGCGCTCGGGGGCGATGCCCTCCAGCACCTCGACCTCACGCAGGGGGATGCCGAGCTTCTCGTAGGTCCTGAGGATCTCGGGGTCGATCTCGTCGAGCGACAGGGCCGCCGGGCGCTTGGGCGCCGCGTAATAATAGAGGTTGTTGTAGTCGATCTTGTCGTAGGAGACCCGAGCCCAATCCGGCTCCTTCATGGTCAGCCAGCGGCGATAGGCGTCGAGGCGCCATTCCAGCATCCATTCCGGCTCGTTCTTCTTGGCCGAGATGAAGCGCACCACGTCCTCGGACAGGCCGCGAACGGACTTCTCCATCTCGATGACGGTCTCGAAGCCGTACTTGTACTGGTCGAGGTCGATCGAACGAACCCGGTCGATGGTCTCCTGCACTGCAGGCATTCAACGTCTCCTGACGGCGCCGGGCCGAACGGCCGGCGTATTTTCGAGATGACGGTGGGAGGCGCGCGTCATGCCGCCTGCCCTCTCCGCTGATATAGGGACGACACGACCCGTTCGAAGGCCGTGAGGAAGCGTGCCGCATCCGCGTCCGTGGAATTCCAGCCGAAACTGACGCGCAACGCCCCCGCGGCCACCGCAGGATTCACGCCCATGGCCGCGAGCGTGGCCGAGCGCGCCACCTTGCCCGACGAGCAGGCCGAGCCCGACGAGACCGCGACGCCGGCGAGATCGAAGGCGATCAGTGCGGTGGCGGCCTCCAGGCCCGGAAGCGCGAAGCTCAGGGTGTTCGGCAGGCGTGGGGCGCCCTCCCCGAACACGACGGCGTCCGGCGCGAGCGCCAGCACCTGGGCTTCGAGCGCGTCGCGAAGGCCGGCGAGCCGCGCGCCTTCGTCGGCGAGATCGGCCTGCGCGCGCCGCGCCGCCTCCCCCATGCCGGCGATACCCAAAAGGTTCTCGGTGCCGCAGCGCAGGCGCGCTTCCTGGCCGCCGCCACGCACGAAGGCGGATTCGAGCACGACGCCCTCGGCGAGCACCAGCGCGCCGACGCCCTTCGGCGCCGCGAATTTGTGACCCGACAAGGTCAGCGCATCGAGGCCGAGCGCGACCATGTCGAGGGGGATCTTGCCGACCGCCTGCACGGCGTCGCTGTGAACCAGCGCCTGCCCATGCCCCCTGGCCAGCGCGACGATCTCGGCCAGCGGCTGGACCACACCGGTCTCGTTGTTGGCGGCGTGGACCGAGATCAGCAGGCTCTCGCCGGCGAGCGCGGCCAGCCGCTCGCGCAGCATGTCGAGCCGGAGGACGCCCGCTTCGTCGACGGGCAGCACTTCGACGGTGTCCGGCGAAAAGCGGTGGCCGGCGGAGACGCAAGGGTGCTCGGTCGCGGAGATCAGCAGCCGCGTCGGCGCCGGCCGGCCGGTGCGGCGCAGGGCGCCCGAGAGCACGGCGTTCGCAGCCTCGGTGCCGCCGCTGGTGAAGGTGACCTGCGTCGGCTTCGCGCCGACGAGGGCGGCGAGGGCGTCGCGGGCGGCGTCGAGCAC
>NZ_VRVE01000124.1:0-9136 GCF_008040035.1 Methylobacterium sp. WL9 | reverse complement strand
AGCCTGATGGTTTCGGCGCCGCGCGCGCGCCACGGCATCGGCCGCAGCGGGCGCCGAAACCATCAGGCTCGCCGCGGTGAGGATCCCCTCGCGATGCGCCTGCTCGACGGCCTCGTTCACTTCGCGGCTCAGTCCGAAATCGTCGGCGGTGACGACGAGACGTTTCACGGTGGCTCCCAATCATGGGTGTCGAGAGGGCGAGCCCTCTCGCGGGGCCTGGGGCGGAGCCCCGGACACGAAAACGGCCGGGCTGTGAGGCCCGGCCGCGATCAGTCGAAGGACGAAAAGCTCAGGCGGCCTTGGCGGTGCCCTGGCGCTCCTTGAGGAAGCGGTAGAATTCGACGCCCTCGCGCAGGCGGCGCTTCATCATGTCGGGCGAGCGGACCATCTCGGAGACGATCGAGGCGATCTTCGGAGCACGGAAGTAGAACTTCCGGTAGAACTCCTCCACCGCCGCGAAGATCTCGGAATGCGAGAGGTGCGGGTAGTGCAGCGGCGCGATCTGCACGCCGTTCTCGTCGACGAGCTCGGCATTCGCGATGTCGAGCCAGCCGTTCTCGACTGCCTGCTTGTAGAGGAAGGTGCCCGGATACGGCGCGGCCAGCGAGGCCTGGATCGTGTGCGGGTTGATGCGCTTGGCGAAGGCGATGGTCTCCTGGATCGTCTCGCGGGTCTCGCCGGGCAGGCCGACGATGAAGGTGCCGTGGATGGCGATGCCGAGGTCGTGGCAATCCTTGGTGAACTTCTCGGCGACCTCGACGCGCATGCCCTTCTTGATGTTGTTCAGGATCTGCTGGTTGCCCGACTCGTAGCCGACCAGCAGCAGGCGCAGGCCGTTCTCCTTCAGGACCTTCAGGGTCTCGCGCGGCACGTTCGCCTTGGCGTTGCACGACCAGGTCACGCCGAGCTTGCCCAGCTCACGGGCGATCTCTTCGGCGCGGGGCAGGTTGTCGGTGAAGGTGTCGTCGTCGAAGAAGAATTCCTTCGTCTGCGGAAACTCCTTCAGGCAATACTTGATCTCTTCGATCACGTGGGCAACCGAGCGGGTGCGGTACGTGTGCCCGCCGACGGTCTGCGGCCACAGACAGAAGGTGCAGCGGCTCTTGCAGCCGCGGCCCGAGTAGAACGAGATGTAGGGGTGCTTGAGGTAGCCGATGAAGTACTTCTCCATCTCGAGATCGCGCTTGTACACGCTCGTGACGAAGGGAAGCTGGTCCATGTCCGTCATGATCTCGCGGTCCTCGTTATGGACCACGACACGGTTCTCGTCCCGATAGGACAGACCCTTGATCTCTGACATCGGGGTGCCGTCGGCGACTTCCTTGACGGTAAAGTCGAACTCGTTGCGGGCACAGAAATCGATGCAGGGGGCCTGGGCCATGGCGCCGGCGGCGTCGACCGCGACCTTGGCGCCGATGAGGCCGGCGATGAGCTTCGGGTTGGCGGCTTTCAGCGCCTCGACGGTCTTCACGTCGGACTTGAACGACGGCACCGAGGTGTGGAGCACCACGAGGTCGAAGTCGTTGGCCTGGGCCACGATCTCGGGCAGCTTGATGTTGTGCGGCGGCGCGTCGATCAGCTTCGAGTTCGGCACCAGGGCGGCCGGCTGAGCCAGCCAGGTCGGGTACCAGAACGACTTGATCTCGCGCTTGGCCTGGTAGCGCGAACCGGCGCCGCCGTCGAAGCCATCGAATGTGGGGGCCTGGAGGAAGAGCGTGCGCATCGGGTAGCGGCCTTCGGGCTCGTGTTCTTGCAGGTGAAGACGGAGTGCAGGCCGAAAACGGCGATTTGCGGTCCGTCAGGTGTTCGTCTGAAGTCTGGAATATGCTGCCGTTTCTATGAAGCGGCAGCATATTCCAGATCATTGGTATCGCATGATGTCTCCGGGAAACCGGACTCCACTTTCCCGCATCATGCTCTCGAAAGCTTAGATCGAGGTCGCGCCGGTTTCCGAACCGATGACGTGCTCCGGGATCAGCGTACCGTCAGCAACCACACGGTAATCGTGACCTTTCCATGTCACCGCACCCGAGACGAAGCTCCAGGTGAAGTTGATGAAGGACAGCATGTCACGTATCGGCAACAGCCAGTAGGCGTGGGGCGTGAGGCCGAAGGCGCTCTCGATGCGCAGGCAGAGCAGGATGCGGCAGGCGAGTGCGAGTGCGGCCACCGCGAGCGCACCGGTGCCGGCGCCCGGGACGAGGGCGGCGATCAGCGCCAGCGGGAAGGCGTGGGTCACGACCGAGCCGGCATAGCCCGCGGGGTCGACGTTGCGGATGGTGCGGTTCCAGCGCAGCTCGTGCCGCCACAGGCCCGAGAGCTCGGTGTCGACGCAGGTATGGCCGATGGTGAAATTCGGGATCGCGACCTCGCCGCCGAGCGCGCGCAGCGCCTCGCCGATGGCGTAGTCGTCGGCGAGATCGTCCTTGAAGGCCCGGAAGCCGCCGATCGCGGTCAGCGAGGCGCGGGTCATCGCGATGGTCGAGCCGAAGCAGGGCTTGGCGAGGCCGAGCGTCGTGCCGACGATGACGTTCGGGGCGAACTGCACGTCGATGGCGAGCGCCGAGAGATGGGCGAAGACGCCGCGATTGGCCGGCACGCCGTGATAGAGGCAGGTCACGCCGGTGATGCCGGGCTGCGACAGCTCGGCGACCACGCGCTCCAGGTAATCCGGCTTCACCACCATGTCGCTGTCGGCGAGCACCACCACGTCGTGGGCGATTCTCGCCGACATGTTGATGAGGTTCGAGACCTTGCGGTTCGCACCGTGCTGGCTCGGATCGATCACGAGGTCGAGGCGGAGCGCCGGAAAGGCCTCACGCAGGCGCTCGACGACCTCGATCGCCGGATCGGTCGGCTTCTGCACGCCGAACACGATCTGTACGCGGCCGGCATAATCCTGGCGGCAGAAGCTCGCGAGGTTCGCGTAGAGGTTCGGCTCACTGCCGCAGAGCGGCTTGAGGATCGTCACGGACGGACGCGCGGCGCCCTCGGGAAAAACCGGTACGGCACGGCGGGCGAAGCGGCCGGCCATCACGGCCGACATCAGCGCGTAGACGCAGCCGGCGACCGCCACGAGCAGCAGCAGGGGGGAGATCCAGGCCGAGAGGCTCGTGAGGTCCATGGCGGCGTTGCTCGGGTCCGAAAGGGTGTCGGGTGTCGCCGGCGACGCTTAGCGATCGTCTTGGGCGAAAAGCCTTGGCTGGGCGGAAAGCCCCGGCTGAAGAGCCGTCTCGGTGCGATTCAAGGCTTTGGTTTGGCGGCGAGCATCCCATCGGTGCGCTCGCGCAAATATTTCACGAGTGCGTCCGCGCCGCCCTTCTTCAGGGGCTCGTTGAAGCCGGCCCGCATCGAGGCGACCTCGCTGACCGTGCCGTTGAGCAGCACGTCCTGGATCTTGTTGTCGGCGTTGACGACGTAGTCGACATCGGTGTCGTCGCCGTCCTTGGTCGTGATCTTGGAATGGACGACCTTGGTGGCCCCGCGCGCCTCGGCGCCGGGCTTGATGTCGAACTTGCCGCCGGCGGCCTGGGACAGGCGGTTGGCGTAGAGCGTCGTGAAGTAGGTGGTGAAGGCGTCGTTGATCGCGCCCTGCTGCTCGGGCTTGAGCGCCTTCCATTTCGGGCCGACGGCGACCGGCACCATGGCGGCGGTGTCGAACACCTCCTTGAAGGTCGGGCCGATCACCTCGATGCGGCTCTTGAGGTCGCTCGAACCGCTCTTCAGCGCCTCCTCGACCTTGCCGTAGAGCTTGGTCACGGGGGCCACTGCCGGGTCGTCCTCGGCACGCGCGCCCTGGGGCGCGCCGGCCAGCGCGACGGCGCTGGCAGCGAGAAGGGCGAGGGTGGGCAGGCTGCGTCGGGTCAGGCGCACTTCTTCAGCTCTCCGCGCTCGATGTCGATGGGACGGGAATGGCCGTGGCCGTTCGCGGCAAAGCCGTAGGTGACGGGCCGCTGCGACGGCTCGACGCTGCGGCCGACGATCCGGTCGCGAAATCCGTCGGTGCCGCTGTCGTGAGGGGTCTCTTGGGTGGTCTCGGGCTGCGTGTCCACCTTGGCCTGCGCTTCGATCCGGTGCCAGAGCAGCAGGCTCGGCAGGCCGACCGAGAGGTCGGCGGCGCGCTTCACCAGCGACAGGGCGAGGGCTGCCTCGGCCGGGATGCCGAAGATGGCGCCGAGCGCGATCAGGCCGCCCTCCTGGGCGCCGAGCGCCCCGGGAACCGCGAAGGCGGCGCCGCGCACGGCCTGGGCCAGGCTCTCGATCACGATCGCTTCGAGGAAGCTGACGGGATAGCCCATGAAGTGGAGGCAGACATAGACTTCGAGGGTGCCGATGACCCAGCCGATGAGGTGGACGAACACGGCGTTGCCGACGCGCGCGCCGTTGCCGTAGAGCCGTTTCAGGCTGGCGTAGAGCACGTCGACCGCGCCGAGGGCGCGCCACTCGCGGCCCGAGGCGAAGCGGTTGAGCGCCGCCTGGATCAGACGATGGCCGCTGCGGCGCTGGATCAGGTAGAACGCGCCGAGCGCCGGCACCGCGACGACGAGGCCGCCCGAGACGGCGCGGACCACCGGACCGTCGCCTGCGAGCCAGATCAGGATGCCGAGGCCGGCGATCGTGAACAGGAGCTGCGTCAGCGCCTGAGTCATCATGTCGACGAACATCGAGGCGCCGGCGAGCCCGCCCGCCGTGCCGCGCTTGGCCAGCAGCCGCGCGCCGATGAAGTCACCGCCGACCTGCGCCACCGGCAGCAGCGTGTTGATGCCCTCGCGTACGAAACGCAGGGTGATGCAGTTGCGCAGGGTCGGGCGCTCGCGGCTCGGGAAGACGACGAACCAGCCCAGACCCGCCCAGGCCACGGCCGCAAAACGGGCCGCGATGACGGCGAGCGCGCCCCAACCCGCACTCAGCACGGCAGTCCAGACGTCCGTCAGCCCCGACGAAAGGAACAGCCCGACGACGGTACAAATGCCTGCGATCAGTGCCAGGGTCGTGAGGTGCTTCATGGCCCTCTTTCCGCTGCCGGCGATGGGGAGAAGTGTTGTCGTCTTGCCGCGATTCCGGCTCAAATCGGCCGTTCGGAGCGATCAGGATCAAGGCAAGTTGCAGCTTTAAGAAGCGCTGTCTATCACCCGCGAGACACACCGAAGGTCAAAGCGGCAGTTTAGCAACAGTTCTGCAGCAACGACCGCAGCCTTCGACAGGAAGGGGGATTATTGATGGAACGCGACGTGTCCTACATGGCCGAGACTGCCATGCTCGATGATGCACAGTCACAGAGCTACGGTGGCCTGCAGGGGCTGCGCCCGGATGTGCCGGCGCCCCAGAGCCCGGTCATGGCCTGGAACGAATGGGACCCGCTGGAGGAGGTGATCGTCGGTTCGCTCGACGGCGCCACGATCCCGACCCACCACCTCACCGTGATCTTCAACCTCCCGCGGGCCGCGCAGCCGTTCTATCGCTTCGCGAGCGGTTGGAAGTACCCGAAGTTCATGAAGAAGCTCGCGCAGCAGGAGCTCGACAACTTCATCGGCATCCTGGCGGGCGAGGGCGTGAAGGTGCGCCGGCCCGACACGGTCGACTTCTCGAAGAAGTTCAAGGCGCCGCGCTGGACCTCCCGCGGCTTTTGCGTCGCCTGTCCGCGCGACCCCTATCTCGTGATCGGCGACGAGATCATCGAGAGCCCGATGTGCTGGCGCTCGCGCTACTTCGAGGGCGACGCCTACCGCGCGCTCTTCAAGGAGTATTTTCGCGCCGGTGCCCGCTGGACCTCCGCGCCGCGCCCGCAGCTCACGGACGACCTCTACAACTACGATTACCGGGTGCCGAACCTGAAGGCCGGCGAGCCGATGCAGTTCACGGTCAACGAGTTCGAGCCGGTCTTCGACGCCGCCGACTTCGTGCGCTGCGGCCGCGACCTGTTCGTGACCCGCTCGAACGTGACGAACCTGATGGGCATCGAGTGGCTGCGCCGCCATCTCGGCCCCGGCTTCCGCATCCACGAGATCGAGAGCCGCTGCCCGCAGCCGATGCACATCGACTCGTCGTTCATGCCGCTGGCGCCGGGCAAGGTGCTGGTGAACCCGGACTACATCGACGTCGAGAAGCTGCCGGCCGTGCTCAAGAAGTGGGACGTGCTGATCGCGCCGCGCCCCGACCCGGTCTCGGGCTTCATGAGCAAGATCTCGATGTGCTCGCCCTGGACCTCGATCAACGTGCTCGCCATCGACGAGAAGAAGATCGTCGTCGACCAGAGCCAGCCGACGCTGATCAAGGCGCTCAAGGATTGGGGCTTCGACCCGATCCCGGCACCGTTCCTCAGCTACGGCCCGTTTGGCGGCTCGTTCCACTGCGCCACGCTCGACGTGCGCCGCCGCGGCGTACTGAAGTCGTACTTCTAGGGACGAAGGCCTTCGGGGGGATGTCCCGGAGGCCTTCCGACTTTCCTCAGCGGCCGTCGGCCGCGCGCGGCGACGGCGCTCTCCGACCGGCCGGACCGCGCGCGGCGGTCGGTGCAGGAGCCGCGGCCGGTGTGGCGACGGGGGCGGGTGCCGGCAGTTTCGGGATCTCGACGCCGAGACGCTTCACCGGCCAGCCGTCGGCCCAGCGCTGCATGTCGCTGAAACCCGGATCGGCCTTGAGCTTGGCCGCATCTTTTCCGGCGAAGGCGGCCGCGGCCGCCATGTCGAAGGTCCGCCAATAGGCGAGGTAGTCCAGCGCGTCGGCGCGGGCGTTGTTGATCTGCTGGACCAGTGTCGACTGCTCGCCGGTGAGCGTCACGTCCGGCGACCACTTGAACGGCGGCGGCTTGAAATCCTTCGGCTCGGGCGGGACGGTGATCGCGGTGCCGTCATAGGCAGCGTCGATCCCGGCCGGCGAAGACAGCGTCGCGGTCATCGCCGGGAAACCGTGATCGTCCGAGAGGGCGCGTACCAGGAGCTTGCGATCCGAGCCGACGGCGCTCGCGTCGCGCAGGATGCGGCGGCTGGCGACGTCGGCGGCGCGGGCATCCTTGTCGCCGATCACGGCCACCATCAGCGTGTCGGCGGGGATCGCCGCGAGATCGTTCAGGGCGATGCCGCGGGATTTCGCGTCGCGGGCGATGCCGCCGGGCATCACGGTGTAGATGAGCTTCGGCGCGGGCAGCCCGTCCGCCTGCGCGCTCGCCGCGAGGTTGGCGGCCAGCGGCGCGCCGGCGAGGTGGCCGATCAGGGCCACGCGCTTGGTGTCCGGTTTCGCGTCGGCGTCGGCGGCCAGGGTGTCGAAGGCCGATTTGAGGAGACCGGTAGCCTTCGCCGTCGCCTCGGAGGGGCGCGATCTGTTGAGTTCCTGGAAGCGGGGATACAGCACCAGCCAGCCGTTGCGGGCGAGATGATCGATCCAGCCGCCATAGGCACGCGGGTTCGTGGCGCCCCAGGCATGGAGCAGGACGGCGACCGGCCGGCCCTCGGCCGGGGCGGGACCGGACTTGTAGAAGGCGTAGGTCGAGGACGTTGCCGTGCCGAGTCCGCGCTTGACCACGGTGGCGGTCTTGTCCCCGACCCCGCCCGGCCCCTCGGCCGGCTGCGTCGGAGGCGCCGCGGCGAACGCAGGCGAAACCAGACCCGCCAAGAGGACCAGACCCGCGGTCGCGGGACGAAAAACGGTGTAGAAACGCATCGGGAACCTGATGTCTCGGTTCTCTGCCGAAATCGGCGCGCCCTCCATATCAGATATGAAGTCCAAGGCGACGACTGAAGTCTCGATACCGCGAGACCGAAACAGGCACGCTACTCGTGACCCGGTCCGTCCATCCGGCGTGCGTCGATCGTCTCTGCGAGGTCACGGAGACTGCGCGGCATTTCCTGGTCCGTCATCTCGTCGTAGAGATGGCGAAGGTCATCTCCGATACGGCCCAATAGAGAACCGTCGAAGGCACCATCCGACGCACAAGCGTGCGAAGAGAACGGCGCTGCGAAATGGTCCGAGACTGTTTTCATGAAGCGGGGGCCACTCGATCTCCTGCCTCGAAAAGAGGGGTGAATGAGAACTAACGGCCCCATTGCGGGATGTTTCCCGGCTTCGGTGGATAAGTTTTTCGACGTTGTCCGCCCCTCCCCCCGGCTTCGCCGCGGCGCGGCGCCCTCCCCGGCCGAAACGCAAGCTCTTGGGAAGACGGCGACTTTTTCGGCCGGACGACGCGGTCTGCCGTAGACTTGCGTCCTATTCGTCGCCGGTGGTGTCGTGATGCCGGGCGGCGTCTTCGAGCCAGGCCAGGATTTCCGGTGCACGCCAGGGCTTGGGGATGAAGGTCGCGGAGATCCGCAGATCGCTCGGCTGGTCGCTGGCATCCCCCGAGGTCAGCAGGATGCGGATGCGCGGCCAGGTCACGCCGATGATGCGGGCGAGCTCGAAGCCGCCGATCGTGCCGGGCGTGCGCACGTCGGAAAACACCACGGCGACGTCGTCGCCACGTTCGTTGAGGATCGCGAGGGCACGCTCCGCCGTCTCGGCCTCGATCACCTCGAAGCCGGTCTCGTCGAGCATCTCCGACGCAAGGAAGCGCTCGTCCGGCTCGTCCTCGACGACGAGGATGACGGGCTTCTTGCCCGCCGGTCGCACGTCACTCATTCCCTGACTCACGGCCGTGATGATCCCATCGCGCCGAACGGATCGGTCGATCGCCGCATCGCGACGGCGCTCGGTGCGCTGCAACGATAGAGTTCTCCTGGCCCACGTCTGTGCCGTGGGGGCCACAACGCTGGATTTATCGTTGACATCGGGGGCGGCAAGCGCCTGCGGCACCGCGATTCAGGCGACGCCGTGCCGTTTGAGGAACGCCAGCGCGCGCGCCCAGCCATCCGCTGCAGCCTCCTTCCGGTAGCTCGGACGGTAATCGGCGTGGAATCCGTGGGGTGCTTCGGGAAACACCACCAGCTCGACGGTCTTGCCGGCGGCGCGGGCCTTGTCGCGGGCCTCCTCGACGCTCGCCACGGGGATGCCGGCGTCGGCGGCCCCGTAGAGCGCCAGCAGCGGCGCGTGGATCTCGGCCGCGACGTCGCCGGCGGTCCTCGGCTGGATCGCGCTGCGCTCGCCGCCGAGCGGGCCGTACCAGGCCACCGCCGCCTTCAGGTCGGTGCGGTGGGCGTCGTAGAGC
>NZ_VRVE01000123.1:0-9266 GCF_008040035.1 Methylobacterium sp. WL9 | reverse complement strand
GGGGAGGGCGGGGCACGCGTGGCCGGGTGAAATCCGAAGGCCTTGTCGAGACCGGATGTCGGAACGGCAACGCTTCGATCGTCCTCCGGGTATCATCCCGCCACCGAGCCCGAGGGACACCACCATGTCGGCAATGCTGCAGCCCGAGACAAACACGCGGGCCATGACGCTCGCCGGTCGCGGCATGAGCGGCCTCGTCATCGTCTTTCTGCTGTTCGACGCCGGCATCAAGCTCGTGCCGATCGCCCCCGTCACCGAGACACTGACGGCGCTCGGCTGGCCGGCAAGCATCGAGATGGCGCGCGGGCTCGGTGTGCTGACGCTCGTCTGCACGCTGCTCTACGCGACGCCGCGCACCGCGGTGCTCGGGGCGATCCTGCTCACCGGCTATTTCGGCGGGGCGATGGCCACGCATCTGCGCGTCGGCAGCCCGGTGTTCAGCCACCTGCTGTTCGGGTTCTATCTCGGCCTACTCCTCTGGGGTGGCCTCTATCTGCGCGATGCGCGGCTGCGGACGCTGATTCCGATTCGTCTCTGAGATTCCCACGGCCCCTACCGGGATTCCGAGACCGCGCGCGTCCTTGCAGGGAAGGCGGAGCCCGCGGCGAGCGACAAGGAGGGCGACGTGCCTTCCACCACGCCCGATCTTCCTGGGGCGAGCGAAAGAACCGCGACGCGCACGGCACCGTGAGCCGGGTGCGGTTGCACGACGAATACGGCGGTGACTCGGTCCGGCCGTCGTGCTGCGACGGAGAAACGCCCGCGGACGTCTCACGACGCCCCCCGTGTCCCGGCGGCCACAGCCGTCACGCAATCCGGCGGCCGGGTTGGACACCGGATCGAGGGCACACGCAAGCAACGTCCGTTCGATGCGACGCCTGTTCGGTTCGAATCGGTAAATAACTCACGAATACTGCAAGTACGACTTCGATTTTGTCATTGGAATAATTATAAATATCCCGGCGAGCTGTTAACACAACTATAAATGTATTTGACCCCTCAAGAAGGCGTGACCTACCGCAGAGGGCGACGGAGGCGTCCAGGCGGCATCGGGATCGGCCCGGCGCGCGACGCATCCGCCGGACGGACACCACACCATGTCGAGGACGATCGCCGCCGGGATTTTGGCCGCCGCCCTGATGCCGGCCCTGCCGGCCCGAGCGGAGGGGCCGAGCGATCCGGTGATCGCGCTGGACGAGCTCTCGGTCAGCGGCGACGGCAAGGCGGTCTCGCGCGGCTACCAGCCGGTGCGCTCCTCGATCGCGCTCGGCACCGAGACGCCGATCCTCAGGATCCCGCAGGCGGTGGCGGTCGTCACCGAGCAGGCGCTCCAGGACCAGGCGGTGCGGACCCTCGACGAGGCGCTCTACAACGTCTCGGGCATCACACAGACCAACACGCTCGGCGGCACGCAGGACGCCTTCATCCGCCGCGGCTTCGGCGACAACCGCGACGGCTCGATTCTTCGCGATGGCCTCAGGACCGCGCTGCCGCGTTCGTTCATGCCGACGACGCAGCGCGTCGAGGTGCTGAAAGGTCCGGCCTCGGCCCTCTACGGCATCCTCGATCCGGGCGGCCTCATCAACATCGTCACCAAGAAGCCACGCTTCGTTCAGGCCGGCTATCTCGAGGTGTTCGGCACGAGCTTCAACGGCGGCGGCGTCGAGGCGGATTTCACCGGGCCGATCGAGGGCACCAACCTCGCCTACCGCTTCATCGCGCAGCACCGCAACGCCGAGTACTGGCGCAATTTCGGCTCCCAGAACCAGCAGGTGATCGCCCCCTCGCTGACCTGGCAGGGCGACGACACCCGCGTGACCGTCTCCTACGAGTGGTCGCACTACAAGTTTCCGTTCGACCGCGGCACGATCTTCGATCTGCGAAGCGGCAAGCCGGTGAACGTGCCGCGCGATCGCCGCTTCGACGAGCGCTACAACATCACCGCAGGCGAGAACCACGTCGCCGGCCTCAACATCGAGCACGATTTCGGTTCGACCTGGAAGGCGAACCTGAACTACGCCTTCAGCAACAACTTCTACCAGGACAACCAGGCCCGGGTGGTCTCCTACAACCCGGCCACCAACGCCCTGGTGCGCCGGGCCGACGCCACCCAGGATTCGAACTTTTCCGTGCATTCGGGCCGGCTCGACTTCACCGGCAAGGAGAGCGTCCTCGGCTTCGAGCACGATCTGCTGGTCGGCGCGTCCTACGACTACTCGGACGTGCTGCGCACGCGCCTGATCCGGGGGCCGAACAACACCCGCTTCAACATCTTCAATCCGGTCTACGGGCTGCTGCCGCAGAGCTTCGCCATCTCGGCCGTCGACAGCGACCAGCGCGAACGCATCTCCACGGCCTCGGTCTACGCGCAGGACACGATCGCGCTGACCGAACAGCTGCTGCTCGTCGGCGGCCTGCGTTACCAGGACTTCTCGCAGATCGCCGGCAAGGGCCGCCCGTTCAGCACCAACACCGACGTGTCGGGCGGGCGCGTGGTGCCCCGCCTCGGCCTCGTCTACCTGCTGACGCCGAGCCTGTCGGTCTACTCCTCCTACAGCCAGACCTTCCGGCCGAACTCGTCCATCGCCAGCGCCATCGGCGCGCTGCCGCCGGAGGAGGGGGAGGCCTACGAGGTCGGCCTGAAGGCGGAGATCTTCGACGGCATCACCGCCACCGCCGCGCTCTACGACATCGACAAATCGAACGTGCTCTACACCGAGGTGATCGGCGGTATCTCCTTCAGCCGTACCGCCGGCAAGGTGAACTCGCGCGGCTTCGAGCTCGACGTCGCCGGCCAGATCGCGCCGGACTGGAGCGTCATCGCCACCTACGCCTACACCGACGCGGTGGTGACCGCCGACCCGACGCTGAAGGGCAACGAACTGCTCAACGTCGCGCCCCACACCGCCTCGGTGTTCCTGACCCACGATTTCGGTGCGCTGGGCGACGGGCGCTTGCGAGCGGGCATCGGCGGGCGCTACGTCGGCGCACGGCCGGGCAGCGCCGCGAACACCTTCCGGATGCCGGACTACGCGGTCGCCGACGCCTTCATCGCCTACGACACCACGGTGCACGGCCAGCCGACCACGCTGCAGCTCAACCTGCGCAACCTGACGGACACGACCTATTACACCTCCTCCATCGGCACGAATCTCGGCGTCCAGGTCGGCGAGCCCTTCCAGGCCATCGCCTCGGCCCGCGTCTTCTGGTGAGGGGATGGGGCTAACTCTGCGAAAGATCCTCTTCCGCCTGCACTGGGCGCTCGGCCTCACCGCCGGGCTGGTGCTCGCGCTGATGGGCGTGACCGGGGCGCTGATGAGCTACGAGGAGGCGATCATCGACCTCCTCAACACCGACCGGGCCGTGGTCGCGGTGAGCGAGCGCCCGCTCCTCGGGCCCCAGGCACTGGTGGCGGGGCTCGAGGCGTCGTGCCCGCCGCTGAAGGTGAACGCGCTGACGTTCTCCGGCGAGCCGGGACGGGCGGTCCGCGCCCGCTTCGTCTACGACGCCAGGACCGGCGCCCGGCCGCCCTCCGTCTATCTCGACCCCTATGACGGCATGCTGCTCGGCGAGACCCGCGGGGAGACGACCTTCGCGACGATCCGCGAGCTGCACCGCTGGCTGCTGATTCCCGGCGAAGGCAAGGGCTGGGGCCGGCAGATCACCGGGGCCTGCGCGCTGGCGCTCCTCGTGTTCCTCGCCACCGGGCTGTACCTGCGCTGGCCGAAAATCCATCGCTGGCGGATCTGGCTGAAGCCGAACCTGGCACGGCCGGGCCGGGCGCGCTGGTGGTCGCTGCACAGCATCGCCGGCACCTGGCTGCTGCCGGTCTACCTCGTAATCGCCCTGTCGGGGCTGTGGTGGTCCTACGACTGGTACCGCACCAGCGCGACCTGGGTGCTCACCGGCAAGGCGCCGGAAGCGAAGGCCGGGCGCGTGCTCGGCCGCAAGGGGCCGGACGGGCCGCTGGCGCTCGACGCAGCCTGGAGCACCTTTCAAAAGGGCGAGGGCGGGCAGGCGGCGCTCGCCATCCTGACCCTGCCGGGGCCGGACGCCACCGCGATCCGCATCCGCTGGCTGGCCAAGGACGCCGACCACCCGAAGGCGCGCAACGAGGCCACCTTCGATCCGGCGACGGGCGCGGTGCTCGGATCCAAGCGCTACGACGACAAGCCGCTCGGCCAGAGGCTCGCCGACAACATGCTGGAGGTGCATCGCGGCCGCTTCTTCGGAGACGTCTTCGCCCTGGCCTTCGCCCTCGCCGCCCTGGCGATGCCGCTCTTCGCGGCCACCGGCCTCACGCTCTACGTGCTGCGCCGCCGTGTCCTGCGCCGGCCTTCGCCGTCGACGGCGAAGGCCGGCGGCACAGGGCTTCCGGCGGATTGGGCACGGCCGCGCTCTTGAGGCGCGGGGAGCGACCGGCTACCTCTGGAGGGGGGACCTGACGGCGCATGTCCGACAGCCCCGTGGTCCAGAGTACATCCGTGGCGCCAACCATCTCGCCGATCCCGGATCCCGAACCCCTCTCGCCCAAGAAGCGGGTGAGTGCGCGGGGCCGTCTGCGGACCTATTTCCTCACCGGCATCATCGTCGCCGGCCCGCTGGCGATCACGATCTACATCACCTGGTGGATCATCGCGCTGATCGACGGCTGGGTGAAGCCGCTGGTGCCGGCGAGCTACCTGCCCGACCACTACCTGCCCTTCTCGATTCCCGGCCTCGGCCTCGTCATCGCCTTCGTCGCGGTGACGCTGCTGGGCTTCCTGACGGCCAACCTCGTCGGCCGCTCGGTGGTGGAGTTCGGCGAGGTGCTGCTCGCCCGAACCCCGGTGATCTCCGGCCTCTACCGGGGCCTGCGCCAGATCTTCGAGACGCTGTTTTCGGCGAACGGCACCTCGTTCCGCACCGTCGGGCTCGTCGAGTTTCCGGTGAAGGGCACGTGGTCGGTGGTTTTTTTGTCGGCTCCAGCCGGCGTCGAGGTGCAGGCGGCGCTGCCGAAGGGTGAGGTCACGGCGGAAGGCACCGGCGGCCACGACTATGTCGGCGTGTTCCTGCCCTGCGCCCCGAACCCGACCACGGGCTTCTTCTTCTACCTGCCGCGCTCCGAGATCATCGAACTCCCCATCAGCGTCGACGACGCGGCCAAGCTCGTGATGTCGGCCGGCGTGATCCAGCCGGAGGACCCGCAGGGCCGCCTCCAGGCCATGGCGGCCTCGCTGCGCCCGGGTCAGGTCGATGCGCCGGACAACGAAAAGGCGCGCCGGGAGCCGGCGCGCCAGAATGCGTAAGTCAGCGAAGGGTGAGGGGGCGACCGGCCCGTCAGTGACTGACGGTCAGCGCGGCCTTCTCGACGGCGATGGTCGGCGGGGTCGCGTCGGCGATCTGGCCCGTGGAGGGATGCGAGGGCGAACCGACCCAGCCCGTGGTCATCTGCGCCGTCAGCAGCAGCGCCAGCACGGCGCAGAGCGCGTTCGCGGCGATCCGGAAAGGACGGGCCGACTGGCGCACGCCGGCCATAAGGTCGTCCGAAGAGGGGGCGGCGGCGATCGTGTCGCTGATCGGAAGCAGCCACGGCTCGTTCGGCAGAGCGCTCGCGGAGCCCATTTCATGGGCACCCGGCAGGTTCTGGAACAGTCCGTTCGACATGGTCGGTCTCCCGATTCGTCTGTGGCAGCCCAGTGTGGCGGGCCTTTCGTTCATCTCCAGTTAAGCGGGGAATACGTTCATTTCAAGTTCATGACAGCTATTCCGAGCGTCTTGGGGCATCCGACGGAGCTCTCGCAAAGCTTCAATGATTCCTCTCAAACCATTGATACAGAACGCCTAAATCCGCTCGAAGAGGGCCTTGCGGAAGCGGTCGCGTGCGGCGCGGACGCGCAGTCTGCATCGGGGAAAGGCCCGTTCAGGTTCGTGCTTTCTGAACGGGCAAGGCGCCGCGAATCTGAACGTTCTGCAGGCTGCCGGCCGGCTCACCCCGCCCCGAGCAGCCGGATCGCCGCGTCCCGCTCGAACAGGTAGAGCAGCACCCGCAGGGCCTCGCCGCGCTCGCTCCTGAGACCCGGATCCCGTTCGACGATCAGCCGCGCGTCGTCGCGGGCGACCTCCAGAAGATCGCCATCGCTCTCCAGGCGGGCGAGGCGGAAGGCGGCGAGGCCGGATTGGCGGGTGCCGAGCACCTCGCCCTCGCCGCGCAGGCGCAGGTCCTCCTCCGCGATCCGGAAGCCGTCGTCGGTCTCGCGCATCATCTCGAGCCGCGCCTTGGCGACCTGCCCGAGCGGCCCGCGATAGAGCAGCAGGCAGGACGACGGCTTGGCGCCGCGGCCGACACGCCCGCGCAGCTGGTGGAGCTGGGCGAGGCCGAAGCGCTCGGCATGCTCGATCACCATGATGGTGGCCTCCGGCACGTCGACGCCGACCTCGACCACCGTGGTCGAGACCAGCACCCGGGTCTCGCCCGAGGCGAAGCGCTCCATCGCCGCGTCCTTCTCCGGCCCCGGCATCTTGCCGTGGATCAGGCCGACGGTGGTGCCGAATTCCTTGGTGAGATCATCGAAACGCTCGGCTGCGGCGGCGAGGTCGATGAACTCGGATTCGGCCACCAGCGGGCAGATCCAGTAGACGCGGTCGCCCGCGTGCAGCGCCCGGTGGAGGCCGGCCACCACCTCCTCCATGCGTTCGACGGGGATGGTGATGGTCTTGATCGGCTGGCGCCCGGCCGGCTTCTCGTCGAGCACCGAGACGTCCATGTCGCCGAAGAAGGTCAGCGCCAGGGTGCGAGGGATCGGCGTCGCGGTCATCACCAGAATGTCCACCGCCTCGCCTTTGGCGCCGAGGGCGAGGCGTTGGTGCACGCCGAAGCGGTGCTGCTCGTCGACCACGGCGACGCCGAGATCGCGAAACACCACGCTGTCCTGGAACAGCGCATGGGTGCCCACCACGATGTCGATGTTGCCCTCGGCGAGATCGGAGAGCGTCGCCCGGCGCTCGGCCACCCGGTCGCGGCCGGTCAGCAGCCGGATGCGCAGCGCTCCGATCAGCGGCCCCAGCCGCTCGAAATGCTGCCGCGCCAGAATCTCGGTCGGCGCCATCAGCGCGGCCTGCCGCCCGACCTCGACGGCCGAGGCCATGGCGAGCAGCGCCACGGCGGTCTTGCCCGAGCCGACATCGCCCTGGAGCAGGCGCAGCATGCGCTTGTCCGAGGCCATGTCGGCCCGGATCTCCTCCACCGCCCGCGCCTGCGCCCCGGTGAGCGCGAAGGGCAGGGCGGCCTCGATCCGTTCCTTGAGGTGTCCGTCGCCGGCATTGGCACGCCCGGGCTTTTTTCGCGCCCGCGCCCTCATGAGCGCCAGCGCCAGTTGCGAGGCCAAGAGCTCGTCGTAGGCGAGGCGGCGGCGGGCCGGGGTCTGTGGCGGAGCCTGGCCCTCGGCCACGGGCGGTGGCGCGTCCTCCGGGTGGTGCTCGGCCCGCAGGGCGTCCGCGAAGGGCATCAGCCCGTTGGCCTTGAGCCAGGCTGGATCCTGCCATTCCGGCAGCACCGGCAGCTTGTCGAGGGCGGCGTGCGCCAGCCGGCTGATGGCGCGCGAGGTCAGCCCCTCGGTGGCGCCGTAGACCGGCTCGACGGCCGGCAGGTCCGAAAACCCGGCCTCGTCGATGACGCGGGAGGGATGCACCATCTGCCGATAGCCCTCCCACAGCTCGATCCGACCCGAGACGTAGCGATGCGAGCCCAGCGGCAGCATCTTCTCCACCCGCGCCTTGGGCATGCCGAAGAACACGAGGCTGACGTCGCCGCTGGCATCCTCGACCAGCACCCGGTGGGCGCGGCGCCCCCCCGTCGGCGGGCGATGCTCGGACACCGTGACGCCGAGCGTCACCGCCTCGCCGATCGGCGCCTCCGCAATCGCGCCGCAGAGCGGCCGCGCGATGCCGCGCTGGGGCAGGTGGAACAGCAGGTCGACGATGCGCGCCGGCCGCTCCTCGGTGCCGAGCAGCTTCTCGATGAGCGGCGCCATCTTCGGCCCGACGCCGGGCAGCCCGCGCGCCGGGGCGAACAGGGCGTCGAGGAGGCTCGGGCGCAGGCGGGGGGCGTCGGTCATGGGACTTTTTGGGAGCGGGCTGCGTTCTCTGCCACGATCAGGCTTTCTATCGCGTGAGCGCCGCCGCGTCGCGGCGGCAGGCGCGGCGTCCCCCGATCAGGGGATCGCAGGATCACGAGATCCGAGGATCCCCTGATCCGCCTCATTCCGTTCCGTGCTAGGCTGCGCCTTCTGCGGACACACGGACGGGCTGCCATGATCGAATTCTTCGACCGCGAGGGCCGGGCCGTGGCCTTCTGCGACGATGGGCGCTCGCTGTTCCTCTGGGACGGCCGGCCCGCCGCCTTCATCCACGAGGACGGCGTCTTCGCCTATTCGGGCGCGTTCATCGGCTGGTTCGCGGACGGCTGGATCTGCGATGCGCAGGGTGGCCGCGTCCTGTTCGAGTTCGACGCCGTCGGCGGTCCCGCCAAGCCCGAGCGCGGGCCGCGGGCGACGAAGGGCCAGCGCACCGCCAAGCCGTCCCGCGGCGTGCGGCAGGCCGCACCGGCCCATCCGGTCTTGTCCTCCGCGTGGTCGAACGAGACGTTTGCGGGTTTGATGTGAGGCCCTTCGCGCAACGCACGGCGGTGGGCTAGACTCCATCCACCGATGGCCGGCCCGACGCCGCGTCGAGCGGCCTCTTCAGCCCCGAGTCCCGTCATGTCCGGCACCACCCGCACCAGCGCCGACCTCGACCCGCGCCGCCGCCGCACGCTGTTTCGCGCCTGGCACCGGGGCATGCGCGAGATGGACCTGATCATGGGCCGTTTCGCCGACGCCGAGATCGGTACGCTCACGGACGACGAACTCACGGTCTTCGAGGCCCTGATCGAGGCGCCCGACCGCGACCTCCTCGGTTGGATCACCGGCGAGGCCGAGACGCCGGCGAACTACGACACCCCGGTCTACCGCCGGCTCAAGGCCTTCCATAAGCACGACGCGCCGATCCATTCATGAGGGTGCGGACGATTTGTTTGCGGTTTGTTCTTGACAAAATTCCTATTCTATGGTTCTTTCCCCTGGCTCGCCCCCACGGAGGGAGGCGCTTCGGCGGACCGGGCCGAAGCGCTGCGGGGATGCGAGACGGTGCCTGCGTCGGTGGTCCGGATGCCCCACCGCCTCGGGCAGAGCCTGTGACGCAAGGTGCTGTGGGACGGGTACGCGACTTTGATCGCCGGACCCGGGACC
>NZ_VRVE01000122.1:0-9451 GCF_008040035.1 Methylobacterium sp. WL9 | reverse complement strand
ACGCTGCGGGCCGCCGCGCCGTGGCAGCGGATCCGGCGGGGAGCCATCGGGACCGGCGGCGGACCGGCCCGCCGCGTCGTCGTCCTCCCCGACGACCTTCGTATCAAGCGCCTGCGCCAGCGCACCGAGACCACGACGATCTTCTGCGTCGACGCCTCGGGCTCGGCCGCGCTGGAGCGGCTGGCCGAGACCAAGGGGGCGGTGGAACTGCTGCTCGCCGAATCCTACGTCCGGCGCGACCGGGTCGCGCTGGTGGCGTTCCGGGGGGCAGGGGCCGAGATCGTTCTGCCGCCGACGCGTTCGCTGGTGCGGGCCAAGCGCGCGCTGGGCGGCTTGCCCGGCGGGGGCGGCACGCCGCTCGCCGCCGGAATCGACGCCGCCGCGACCCTCGCGCTCAACGTGCGCCGGGGCGGCGGAAGCCCGGTGATCGTGCTGCTCACCGACGGCCGCGCCAACGTCGCGCGCTCGGGGGAGGGCGGCCGGGCGCGGGCCGGCGAGGAGGCGCTGGCCGCCGGCCGTCTGCTCAAGGCCCTCGGCCTGCGCATGCTCCTCATCGACACCGGTACCCGCCCCGAGGGCGCCCGCCGTCTCGCGGACGTCGCCGATGCGCGCTACATTCCGCTGCCCTATGCCGATGCGAGCGGCGTGAGCGCCGCGGTGCGGGCCGCGATCGCCTGAGACTGGCGTGCCGGCGCGGCGAACGGTCGGGCCACGGAGTAAGAGACCACCATGGCGTTCTTCGAGACGGACCGCCCCGATTGGGAGCGCGACGGCGCCGACTGGCCGAACCGCGCCGCGAGCCGGTTCGTCGAGTCGGCGGGCCTGCGCTGGCACGTGCAGGAATTCGGCCCGGCGGACGCGCCCGTGCTGCTGCTGCTGCACGGCACCGGCGCGGCCACGCATTCCTGGCGGGACCTCGCGCCGCGTCTCGCACAGGATTTCCGGGTCGTCGCGCCGGACCTGCCCGGCCACGGCTTCACCGATCCGCTGCCGGCGGCGCGATTGTCCCTGCCGGGCATGGCATATGCCGTGGCCAGCTTGTTATGCACGCTCGGTGTTGTACCGGCATTGGCCGCGGGCCATTCCGCCGGCGCCGCCGTGCTCGCCCGGATGTGCATCGATGGCAGCATCGACCCGCGCCGGCTCATCGCCTTCAACGGCGCGCTCAAGCCCTTCCCGGGGCCGGCGGCGTTCCTGTTTCCGACCATGGCGCGGGTGTTGTTCCTCAACCCGGTGACGCCGAAATTCTTCGCCTGGACCGCCGACCGGCGGGCGGTGCAGCGGCTCATCGACGGCACCGGATCGCGGCTCGATGCGGCCGGGCTCGACCTCTACAAGCGCCTCTTCGCCAAGTCCGGCCACGTGGCCGGGGCCTTGGGAATGATGGCGAATTGGGATCTCGAAGCCCTCGACCGCGACCTGCCGCGCTTGAGGCAGCACACCGTCCTGGTCGTCGGCGGCGAGGACAAGGCGATCCTGCCGGAGACCGGTTTCGCGGTCCGCGACCGCCTGCCCGACGCCCGCGTCGAGCTGATGCGCGGGCTCGGCCACCTCGCCCACGAGGAGGCGCCGGAGCGCGTCGCCGAGCTCGTCTTGCGTGAGGCGCGTCTGGCAGGGGTTCTGGCCACGGAATCCGCCGAACCGTGATCCTCCTCGACCGGGCCTTGCACGTCGCATGGCGCGAACGTGATTGCGAACGACCGCCGTTTCCCTCTTGCCTGCCGGAAAATCCCCGCCATAGTGTCAGCCAATGTTGACACTCGACGCCAAGCCGAGCGCTGTTCTTGACACCGACCGCCGTCCGCACGCGGTGGTGATCGGCTCGGGATTCGGTGGTCTGGCGGCCGCCGTCCGGCTTGGCGCGCGCGGCTACCGCGTCACCGTGCTGGAGCGGCTGGAACAGCCGGGCGGCCGCGCCCGCGTCCACCGGCAGGACGGCTTCACTTTTGACGCCGGCCCCACCATCGTCACCGCGCCGTTCCTGTTCGAAGAGCTCTGGCAACTCGCCGGCCGGCGCATGGAGGACGACGTCGCGCTGGTGCCGATGTCGCCGTTCTACCGCATCCGTTTCGAGGACGGCGCGACCTTCGAATACAGCGGCGACGTCGACGCCATGCGCGAGGAGGTCAGGCGATTTTCGCCTGCGGACGTCGATGGTTACGAACGCTTCATGCAGCGCAGCGCCGAGATCTGCCGGGTCGGTTTCGAGGAGCTCGGCCACGTTCCCTTCGAGTCCGTCGGCGACATGCTGCGGATCGCGCCGGACCTGCTGCGGCTCGGCGGTCATCGCTCGGTCTATGCCACCGTGGCGAAGTTCATCCGCGACGAGCGGCTCCGGACCATCTTCAGCTTCCACCCGCTGCTGATCGGCGGAAACCCCTTCCGCGCCAGCGCGATCTACTGCCTGATCGCCCATCTCGAGCGGCGCTGGGGCGTGCATTTCGCGCTGGGCGGCACCGGCCGGCTGGTGGACGGGCTCTGCGATCTGATCCGCGGCCAGGGCGGCAGCATCCGCTGCGGTGCCGACGTGGCGACGATCCGCGTTACGGACGGCGCGGCCACCGGCGTGGTGATGCGGGACGGCAGCTGGCTCGACGCCGACATCGTCGTCTCGAACGCCGATTCCGCCTTCACCTACACGCACTTGCTCAAGGGCCACCGCCGCAGGCGCTGGAGCGACCGCAAGGTCGGCGCGGCGCGCTCCTCGATGGGTCTGTTCGTCTGGTATTTCGGCACGAACCGGAAATATCCGGACGTCGCCCACCACACCATCATGATGGGGCCGCGCTACCGAGAACTCCTGAAAGACATCTTCGAGACGAAAAAACTCGCTGAGGATTTCAGCCTCTACCTGCACCGGCCGACCGCGACCGATCCGCTGCTCGCCCCGCCCGGCCACGACGCCTTCTACGTGCTGGCGCCGGTGCCGAATCTCGCCGGCGGGCAGGACTGGGCAGCGATCGGCGAATCCTATCGCCGAAAGATCGAGGGCTTCCTCGAAGGCTCCGTCTTGCCGGGACTGAAGGACGCGATCGTGACCTCGAAGATCACGACGCCGCAGGATTTTTCCGACGACTTCCTGAGCTTCCGCGGCTCCGGTTTCGGGCTGGAGCCCGTGCTCACGCAATCGGCCTGGTTCCGGCCGCACAACAGGTCCGAAGACGTGAAGAACCTCTACCTCGTCGGCGCGGGGACGCATCCCGGCGCCGGGCTCCCCGGCGTGCTGTCCTCGGCCCGCGTCCTCGACAGCCTGGTGCCGGATGCGCACGTCTTTGCCTGACGCCCCCCTCGCCAGCGCCGCCGATCACGCCGCCTGCCGGGCCGCGATCCGCACGGGCTCGAAGAGCTTCTTCGCGGCCTCGACGCTGCTGCCGCCCGCGGTGCGGGTGCCGTCCTTCGGCCTCTACGCCTTCTGCCGCCTCTCGGACGACGCCGTCGACGAGGCCGGCAGCCGCGCCCGCCAGCGGATGGCGTCGGACCGCCTGGCGCAGCGCCTGAGTCTCGCCTATGCCGGCCGCCCCGCCAACGCGCCGGCCGACCGGGCGCTGGCCGACCTCGTCGCGCGCTACGCCATGCCGGAGGCGCTGCCCCGCGCCCTGCTCGAAGGGCTCGCCTGGGACGCCGGGGGCCGCCGCTACGCGACCCTCTCGGAGCTGACGGACTACGCCGCCCGCGTTGCTGGCGCCGTCGGCGCGATGATGACGCTGATCATGGGCGTGCGCGATCCGGCGGTGCTGGCCCGCGCCTGCGATCTCGGGGTGGCGATGCAGTTCACCAACATCGCCCGCGACGTCGGCGAGGACGCGCGAGCCGGCCGGCTCTACCTGCCGCTCGACTGGCTGGCGCAGGCCGGCATCGATCCCGACGCCTTCCTGGCCGACCCCGTGGCGAGCCCGGCGATCCGCTCCGTCGTGGCCCGCCTGCTCGATGCGGCCGAAATCCTCTATCGCCGCTCCGAACCGGGGATCGGCGGGCTACCGCTCGGCTGCCGTCCGGCGATCCGGGGGGCGCGGCTGATCTATGCCGAGATCGGGCGCGCCATCGAGGCGAACGGTCTCGATTCGGTCACGTGCCGCGCCCGCGTGCCCGGTTCGCGCAAGGCCGTGCTGCTCGCCCGCGCCGCGCTGCCGGCGCCTGTGCTCCCAGACGCCGCAGCGCCGCCGCTGCCGGAGACCGCCTATCTCGTCGACGCCGTCCGGGATCATCCGATGCCGGCACTCCCCGTGCCGCGCCGGCTGCCGGCATGGTGGGACGTGTCCGGCCAGGTCGCCCACGTGCTCGATCTCATCGAGCAATTGCAGGAGCGTGAGGCCTTCGCCGAGAACCAGCCGGGACAGCAGCGTCTGGAAACGGCGTAGGACAAACGGCCGTCAGATTCGCCTCTTCGGGTCGGCGGCAAACCCGAACGTGCGTCGCCGCAGATCGGGCACGGGACGCCGCCGCCGCGCATTGCCTACGGCGTTCGGCCATTGGCCGGCCCCGGCTCGCGGGACCGGCCAATGGCGTCGCCGGTTATCAGGCCGCGCGAACCGTCGCCAGGAAGCGCGAGACTTCGCTGCCGAGATGCTCGGACTGACGGGAGAGTTCTCCCGCCGAGCTGAGCACCTGAGAGGCGGCTGCGCCCGTCTCCTCGGCGGCGCTGGCGACACCGGCGATGTTGCTCGTCACTTCGCTGGTGCCGCTTGAGGCCTGGGCGACGTTGCGGACGATCTCCTGCGTCGCGGCGCCCTGCTCCTCGACGGCGGCGGCGATCGCGCTCGCCACCACGTTGATGTCGCGGATGCGGCCGGCGATGGTGCCGATCGCCGAGACGGCCTGACCGGTCACCGCCTGGATGTGGCCGATCTGGCCGGAGATCTCGTCCGTCGCCCGGGTGGTCTGGGCGGCGAGTTCCTTGACCTCCGCCGCGACCACCGCGAAGCCGCGGCCGGCTTCGCCCGCACGGGCCGCCTCGATCGTGGCGTTGAGCGCGAGCAGGTTGGTCTGGCCGGCAATGCTGGAGATCATGCCGACCACGTCGCCGATCCGGGCGGCGGCTTGGGTCAGCTCCTGAACCAGCCCGGCCGTCTGGTCGGCCTCGCCGACGGCGGCGCGGGCGAGATCCGCGGAGCCGCTGACCTGACGCCCGATCTCCGCGACCGAGCTGCCGAGTTCTTCCGCCGCCGCAGCCACGGTCCCGACATTCGAGGCGGCCTCCTCGGCGGCGGCAGCGACGGTGGTGGATTGCGATGCTGTCTGCGTAGCGGTCGCAGTCATGGTCTGCGCGGTGGCCTGCAGCTCGGTTGCGGAGGACGAGACCATCGCCACGATGCCGCCGACGGCATTCTCGAACCCGTCCGCGAGCTCGATCATCGTCCGGCGGCGCTCGACGGCGGCGGCCTCGTCGGCGATCTGCTTGCGCTCGGCCTCTTCGGCGGCCTTCTTCGCGACCATCGTCTTGATGGCTTCGACGGCACGTCCCACCGCACCGATCTCGTCGCCGCGTGCCGCCTCGGCGATGTCGGCGTTGATGTCGCCCTTCGCCATGCGCTGCAGGATGCCGACGAGGCTTCCGATCGGGCGGGTGACGCCGAACACCACGACGGCGATGCCGGCGACGATCCCGGCGAGCATGCCCAGCGCGCTCACCACCATCATGGTGTTGCGCGTCGCATCGGTCTGCTCCGACAGGGAGGCGGCACCCTTCTGCATGAAGGTCTGGATGTCGCCCGAGAGTGCACTGATCGAGGCGATGAACGGCAGGAATTCCGGATCGATCGTACGGCGCATCAGATCGGTCGCGGCCTGTCCCTGGCCTTGGTTCAGGAGCACGCGTGCCTCGGTCCAGAAGCCGATCAGGCGATCGATCTTGACCCGAGCCTCGTCGATCCGATCCGCGAAACTCGGAGCCTGGCTGCGCACGTCACCGATGATGGTACGGAGCTGATCCATGGCCGCACCGAACTGCGTGTCCATGCGGCGGAGCTGCTCCGCATTCGGCTCGGTGGCCATACGGGACGCATAGAACTGCGTCTCGAAGAGAAACCGGTTGATCCTGCGTCCGTTCGCGACGGCTGCCGCCTCCTTCCTGATGAAGAGGCCGTAGGCCGTGTCGACCGCGGCCATTTGCGATTGCGCGTACCAGATACACCCGCCAATGATTGCGCCGATCAAGACCAATACCGAAAGTAGCTTCGTCAAGATTTTGAATCGAGCAAGAAATTGCACGGCTGCCCCCATCGAACATAACGGATAACAGTCTTTCCCAGTCCTTGCTTAATGGACCCTTAAAATACTCAACACTCGAATGAAATCGACGTTTTTTGAGAGAACCATGATTGTCGGTTGCAATTATGTATTTAAACAACCATCCATCGCAGCAATAAAATTGCTGGTCTATAAGATATACTTCATTGCAATCTTGGATGACACGCGCACTGCGTGTTTTTGATACAGATATGCACCTAAAAATTGATCGAAGTGGAATACCGGCGCGCATTACGAGGGACGGATCCGTCGGCGATCCGTCACCCCGGCGCGCGCGGCATCCGGAACGGCAGCATCAGCCGCACGACCGGGTTCATGAAGCGATCGAGCACGAGGCTCTCGTGGACCGGCCTCACCGCCTCTCCGGCAAGCGTCGAAGAGAGCAGGGAGCGGGCATAGAACGGCGTGTCCTCGAAGGTCCGCACCACCTGTGCCGCGCCGTCGTCGCTGCGCGTCGGCCGGGGAATGCGCCAGAGCCGGGTCGCCGGCACATCGGCCGCGAGCGGCGGGCGGATGTCGCGGCGGCTGCCGTCGCGTCCGAAGTTCAGCGAGAGGTTCTGCCCGGAGCCGTCGCGGCGCTCGACGTCGTAGAGGATGGCGGCGCCGTCCTTCAGGTCGGCCCGGCACCAGCTCCAGCGTGAGAACGACTCGGCCAGCGGCCGGTCGCCGTCGTTGGTGTCGAAATACCCGGTTCCCGTCCAGGACATCGCGGGCTCGTCGAGGGCGACGTCGATCCGGGAGGAGGGGGCCATCGGCCACCAGCGGTGCTCGCCGTGGGTGTCGAGGGTGAAGGGATTCTGGGTGATCCCGTTCGGCCGCACACGCACGGTGCCGCGGATGGCGCGCGGGATCGGCGAGGAGCGCTCGTCGA
The DNA here is from genome assembly GCF_008040035.1 of Methylobacterium sp. WL9. NCBI lineage: Bacteria > Pseudomonadati > Pseudomonadota > Alphaproteobacteria > Hyphomicrobiales > Methylobacteriaceae > Methylobacterium > Methylobacterium sp. WL9. Next base: position 2,334 of record NZ_VRVE01000122.1, on the reverse strand, counting down.
TACGGATGGTCAATTCGGTGCCGTCCCAGGCCAAGGAACTCGGGCCGATGGCGATGTGCTGCGCGTCCCGCGAGAGCTGTGAGCGGCGTCGCTCCGTCATGGCGAAACGGTTGGCGCGCTCGCCGTAGAGCACGACGTTCACGGCGCAATGATCGAACGGGTCCTGCTTCCGGTCCCAGGTGTAGTAGGGCGAAAACACGCTGCCGATGAAGGCGATGATGGTGAGGCCCTGGCGGCCGTCCTCGCTCAGGGCGTCGACGTACCACCAGACATAGCCGCCCTTGGCGACCGGGCCGTCAAAACGCGGTCCGCGAGCAGAGCCTCCGCTGCCAGTCGTCCGGACTGCGCCGCCATCGGCACGCCCGGTCCCGGATGCACGCTGCCCCCCGCCAGGTAGAGCCCCGGTACCTTCGTGCGCGACCCCGGCCGCTTGAACGAGGCCATCCAGCCGTGCGCCGCCCGGCCGTAGAGCGCCCCGCCCGTCGCCGGAAACAGCGCCTCGAACCCCTCCGGCGTCGTCACCGTGGCCGGTTCCGACTCCGCCAGCGTGAGCCCGCACGCCGCCAGGCGCCGGCGCCAATTCGTCTCGCATGTCTCGATCTCCGAGGGCGGAAAGGGCTTCTCACGCCCGTCGGCGGGCGCGTTGACGAGGAGGAGCAGGCGCTCCGGGCGGCCGGGATCGGCGCAGGAATCGCCGCGATCCTGGGCGCAGATATAAACGGTCGGGTCCGCCGGCAGCCGGCGCCGATCGAGGATCTCCGAGAACTCTTCGCGGTAGTCGCGCGAGAAGAACACTGTGTGGTGCGCCAGCGGAAAGCCCTCGGTCCGGGCGTTCAGGCAGAAGGTGACGGCCGAAAGCGAGCGGTCCGAGGGCGCTATGCGGTCGCCGGCCGAGGCCGCATCCGGCCCGAAAAGGCCATGCCCGACGGCGGCGACATCGGCATTGGCGATCACCGCATCCGCCGCGATGCGCTCGCCATCCGCCAGGATGACCCCAGTGGTGCGGCCGCCCCGAGTCTCGATGCGGGCGACCTCGGCGCCGTAGCGGATCGTCGCCCCGTTCTCGATGGCGAGATCGGCGATGGCGCGGGCGAGGCGGCTCAACCCGCCCTCAACCAGCCAGACACCCGCCTGCTCCACATGGGCGACGAGCATCAGTGTGGCCGGTGCCGCGAAGGGTGAGGAGCCACAGTAGGTCGCGTAGCGCCCGAAGAGCTGGCGCAGGCGCGGATCCCGAAAGTAGTCGCCGAGCGCCGACCACAGCGTCGTGAAGGGCTGGATGCGCCAGAGGTCGCCGATGCCCGAGAGGCCGACACGGCGGCCGAGATCGATCGGGCTCGGCCGCGCCCCGCGGATGAACGGGCCTTCGAGGGTGCGATAGACCTCGGCAGCGCGGGCGCAGAAGCGCCGGTAGCCGTCGGCCTCGCGCGGGCCTGCGAAGGCCGCGATGGCCTCGGCCGAGGCGTCGACATCCGCGAAAAGGTCGAGGCGCTCGTCGGCACTCCAGGCGTGGCGGGCGAGCAGGCTCGCGGGCTTGAGCGCAAGGCGGTCGGCGAGCGACGCTCCGCACTCCGAGAAAATTTCCTCGAAGACCCAGCGCATGGTGAAGACGGTGGGGCCGGCTTCGATCGCGGCCCCGCCGACGGGGAGCGACCGCATCTTGCCGCCCGGCGCGGCGCCGCGTTCGAGCAGCGTCACGTCGAGTCCGGCATGGGCCAGCTTCAGGCCCGCGACGAGCCCCGCCACGCCGGCGCCGATCACGATGACGCGGTTTCCAGCCACGAACGCAGGCTCCTCCCCAAAGGCGACGTTGACCGGCCGCTCCAAAGTGTCAATAAAGACTGACACGTTGCTTTGACAACGGACAATGACACAGGGAGAGGCGCGATGGATGCCGGCAGGCGGATCGAAACGGCCCTCGATGCAGCCGTGGCCCACGCGGAAGCGCCCGGCGCGCCGCCGCGTCTCGCGGAAGCCATTCGATACGCCGTGTTTCCCGGCGGCCACCGTATCCGGCCGCGCCTCTGCCTCTCAGTGGCCCGGGCCTGCGGCGACGACGACCCGGCCGCCGCCGACGCCGCAGCCGCCGCGATCGAGTTGCTGCATTGTGCGTCACTCGTCCACGACGATCTGCCCTGCTTCGACGATGCACCGATGCGCCGGCAGAAGGCGTCGGTGCATGTCGCCTTCGGCGAGCCACTCGCCGTGCTCACCGGCGACGATCAGCGCGTCGCCGGTGAGCACCAGTGTCTTATAAACATCTCCGGGCCCCCGAGGCGAGCGGGGCGGGGGGATGGCGGGGTGGGGGTGGAAAAAAAAAGGGGGGGGGGGGGG
>NZ_VRVE01000121.1:0-9475 GCF_008040035.1 Methylobacterium sp. WL9 | reverse complement strand
GGCCCGATCCGATCGCGGCGGCGATGGCCGAGCCCCCGGCCCCGCCCGCAGTTCCGGAACCTCCGCCTGCGCCTGCGCCCGAGGCAAAACCCGCGCAGCCGCCCGGCGGCACGCCGATCACCGTCGAGGAGATCGAGACGGAGTTCGCCCGGCTGCTCGGCCGGCCCCTCGACCGCAAGACCTGAGAGAACGGCGGGCCGGCGTGGCCGCGCGCCGCTTGTGCCCAGGGCCGGCGCGACGCAGGTTGCCGGCGCGATGAAGCCCTCGAATCGAGCCCTGATCCCCGTCCTTCTCGGCCTCGCCCTCCTCGGCGCGAGCGCCGGTGCGGCGCATGCGCAGAGCCTGAACCTCGATCTCGGCACCGGCGGCACCACCGAGCGGGCGCTGCAGCTCGTCGCCCTCGTCACGGTGCTGGCGCTGGCGCCCTCCGTGCTGGTGATGGCGACCTCGTTCACGCGGATCGTGGTGGTGCTCTCGATCCTGCGCTCGGCGCTCGGCACCCAGACCGCACCGCCCAACGCCGTGATCACCAGCCTCGCCCTGTTCCTCACCGCCTTCGTGATGGCGCCTGTGGGCAAGGAGGCCTACCGCAACGGCATCGAGCCGCTGCTCGCCAACCAGATCACGCAGGCCGTCGCCTTCGAGCGGACCACCGCCCCGTTCAAGACCTTCATGCTCAAGAACGTCCGCGAAAAGGACCTCAAGCTCTTCCTCGACATGGCGAAGGTGCCGGTGCCCTCCGGCCCCGAGGCGGTGGGCCTCGAGATCGTCACCCCGGCCTTCATGATCTCGGAGCTGCGCCGCGCCTTCGAGATCGGCTTCCTCCTGTTCATCCCCTTCCTGATCATCGACCTCGTCGTCGCCTCGATCCTGATGGCGGTGGGCATGATGATGGTGCCGCCGGCCACCGTCGCCCTGCCGTTCAAGCTGATCTTTTTCGTATTGGTCGACGGCTGGACGCTGGTCGCGGGCTCGCTGGTGCAGAGCTACGGAGGGTAGCGGCCGCCGATCTTTGCCAGCCGCTGCGTCGCCTCCCCGGCGAGGAGGCGCGTCAGCGTGGCGGCGCCGAGATCACGGGCCAGCGCCGCCGCCTGCCCGGCCCAGAGCGGCGAGAAGTCGCCCTGCCCTCGTGCTTCCGCCGCCGCCCGCAGCGGCTGGAGCGCGACCGCCGCCTTCGGAAAGGCCGGTGCGTCTTCGCAAAGCGGCCCGAGCTCGCGCATCGCACGGTTGAACAGGCCGCGCGCCGGGCGCCCGGTGAAGACGTCGGTGATCGCGGTGTCCGTGTCGCGTGCCGCACGGAGCGCCGCGCGATGGACCTCGGAAATGCCGGCTTCCGGACAGCGCAGGTAGGCGGTTCCGATCTGCACGGCGGCGGCGCCCAACGCGAAGGCGGCGGCGATGCCGCGCCCGTCCGCGATCCCACCGGCGGCGATGACGGGCACGCCCACGGCGTCGGCCACCTGCGGCAGCAGGGCGAACAGGCCGGGCTGTGCGGCCAGCTCACCCGGCAGAAACATCCCGCGATGGCCGCCGGCTTCCGCGCCTTGCGCGATCACCGCGTCGACGCCGCGCGCGTCGAGCCAGCGTGCCTCGGCCACCGTCGTCGCCGAAGCGAAGACGCGGCAGCCCGCGGCCCGCACCCGGTCGAGCAGCGCCGCGTCCGGCAGGCCGAAATGGAAGCTCACCACCTTCGGCCGCAACGCCTCGACGACGGCGCACATCTCCGCGTCGAACGGCGCCCGCTTCGCCATGGGCGTCGCGGCGGCCGGATCGAGGCCGTACTCGCGGTAGTAGGGACCGAGCCGCGCGAGCCATCCGGCATCGCGGGGCGCATCGTCCGCCGGCAGCGCGTGGCAGAAGAAGTTGAGGTTGATCGGCCCGTCGGCGCTCTCGCGGATCGCGGCCACGGCCGCCCGGACCTGCTCGGCCGTCGATGCCGCGCAGGCCAGCGATCCGAGAGCGCCGGCACCCGTGACGCAAGCCGTGAGCGCCGCCTTGGCGCCGACCATCGGGGCCAGGACGATCGGATGTTCGATCCCGGCAAGGTCGAGGATGCGGCGGTCGGGCCAGTGCATGACTGAAGTTCCGCTCGATCTGGAGGGTCGCGGGCCAAGTCGCCGTGCGATTGCAGTTTCGCCGCACCTGACATAGGTCCGCTCGTGTGTTCAACCCACACGCCGGAAGCCGATTTAGAATGAATTTCAACAACATCACCCTATCGTGGGCGCCGCGGATGCTGAGCATCCTGCGGATCGTCGCCGCACTGCTCTTCATGGCGCACGGCACCCAGAAGATCCTCGGCTTCCCGGCCAGCAGCATGAACCCGGCGATGTTCTCGCTGCCCTGGATCGCCGGCATCCTCGAACTCGTCGGCGGCGCGCTGCTCGTGATCGGCCTGTTCAGCCGGCCCGTCGCCTTCATCCTCTCGGGCCAGATGGCCGTCGCCTATTTCCTGGCCCATGCCCCCAAGAGCTTCTTCCCGGCGCTGAACGGGGGCGATGCCGCGATCCTGTTCTGCTTCGTCTTCCTCTACATCGCCGCCGCCGGCCCCGGCCCGCTCAGCGTCGATGCCCAGATGCGCCGCGGCACCGACAGCTACTGACGCTCACGTCGTCACGGCGCTCAGGTAGGCGATCGACGCGAAAAACCCCAAGGCCGTACGGATCGCGTGGAGCGATCCCCAGCGCAGGATCAGCGCCCGGCTCTCCGGCCCCGCCCCGGCGGGGTCGGTCGCCATCAGGCGCTTGTTCACCGGCAGGATCAGCCGGAGGGTGACGGGAAGGTTCGCCAGCATCAGCAGCGCCCCGACGATCCAGCCCGCATGGTCGGTACGGATCCAGGCCGCGAAGCCGAGCACGAAGCTCGCGAGCACCAGCGAGACCTGCATCACCGTCGCCCGCGCATAGGACGGCTTCCATTGGCTCAGCAGGGCGCGGTCGTCGAGCCCAAGCCGGGCCGGCTGCTCGACCGCGTTGATGTAGAACGCCGCCCCCGTGAACAAAGCGGCGGCGAAGAACGCCAGGTGACCGAGGATCATGCCGGGTTCTCCTTCCGCAGCGTCGCCTGACCGCTTTCGAGCCGGCGGCGCAGAGCGCGCAGCACGCCCGTCGCCTCTTCGATGGCATCGTCCGGCAGCCCCCGCGCCAGGGCCGCCGCCCAGGGCGATTGCCGGGCCGCCGCCTTGGCGTACACGGCGCGGCCGCGCTCGCTCATGAGGACGAGCTTCGCCCGCTGGTGATGCGGATTGGCCGCGAACGTCACGAAGCCCGAGGCGTCGAGCTCGTTGGCGATGCGCTGCACGTTCTGCCGCGACAGCCCCATGGTCCGCGCCAGATGCGCGACCGGCGCCGGTGCGGGCGACAGCGCCACCGCGCCGAGCACCTGCCAGCGGGCGCTGGTGAGTCCGAGATCCTGCAGCAGCGCGTCGCCGGCGGCGAGCAGGCAGCCGTTCAGCCGGAAGCTCTCCAGGATCAGCTCCGTGATGGCGTCGCCGTGCGGCATGGCATCTTGTTGTCGATTCGACAGTATGTTGTCAATCGACGCGGGAGAAACGGTCCCGAGAGCGGATCTCGGGGCCGGAGGGAGTGTCGGTCGACGTCCTGTCCCTTGGAGGGCGATCCGCTCTCAGAACTTGCGGACGATCGGGGCCGGCAGCGGTGCGGCGGGGGCGCCGAAGACGTAGCGGAAGCCCACCGAAACGATGTCGGCGCTGGCGTCGACCACGCCGGCGAAGGCGATGTTGCCGACGTCGTAGTTCCGGCCGGCCCCAGCGAAGATGTTACTCTTGTCGAGGAAGACGTGGGAATAGGCCGCGTTCAGGGTCAGCTTCTCGCTCCAGCGATAGCCGGCGCCGATCGAGACGGTGTAGCGATCGTTGTCGGGCAGTCGCACCGAGCGGTTCTGGTCGTCGATCGGCACCTCCTCGTAGGAGAAGCCGCCGCGGACCGTGAGCGACGGCGACCAATCGTACTCGGCGCCGATCGAATAGGCGTAACCGTCCTTGAAGTTGAGCGGCAAGTTGCTCACCGGCAGACCCAAGGCCGTCGAGACGATGGCGACGTTGCCGATCCTCGACCAGTTGTCCCACTCGAAGCCGAGGTTGATCCGGGTGACCGGATTGATCGCCTGGGTCAGGCCGACACTGAGTTTTTCGGGGGTGTTGAGGTTGGCCTTGACCTGCCCGACACCGAAGGCCGACCCCTCGAGGTCGTGATGCATCGAGGAGCGATAGCCGATGCCGAGCACCGTACCGTCCCAGGGGGTGATCGTCGCTCCGGCGGTGTAGCCGACGCCCCAGGCGTCGCCCTTCAGGAAGCCGCTCGGGAAGGTCGTCGGGGAGAGGGTGATCGGCAGGGCCTGACGAAGCGTCAGCTTGAAGTATTGGATGTTCGGGCCGGCGGCGATCGAGAGCCAATCGTTGACCTTGTAGGCAACGACCGGATTGAAGGCGAGCGAGAAGATCCGCGACGAGCGGCCGTAGACTTCGCCCGCCCAGACCTTGTTCGGATTGGTGATCAGGCCGAACGGCGCACCCGTCTGCAGGCCGATCCAGATCTTGTCGCTGAGCTGATAGGAGGTCGCGCCGGCCGGCACGATCGCGCCCTGGCCGATGTCGCCGCTCCCGCCCAGCGGCAGGAAGCCGGGATTGGTGCCGGCCGTCGGCCGGATGTCGGCATGCAGGCCGATATAGGTGAGGTTCTGCTCGGTGACCCAGCCCGGGCGCATCGTGATCACGGCCGGGTTCCAGAACATCGAGGAGACGCCGCCGGAGCCGGAGGCGGCGCCCGCGTAGGAGAGGCCCTGGGCCTCGGCGCTCTGCTCGTGGAGCCCGAAGGCGCCGGCCTGCGCGCCGGTGGCGAAGGCCAAAGCCGAGACGCTCGCCAGGGCGAGCGCACCAATCCTGCCGATCATGACTACGTCCCCAAGCCGATCCGACGGTGCTCGTATCCCCGCCGTCCCCCGGCCGGGCTGGCACCTTGCCGGCAACGCTGCCGGCTTGTGCAAAGCTTATCAATCCCAAGGCCAGGATAGCCTCGACAAGTATTAATTCTCCGTTAACCAAACGAAATCATCGGATGTGCTTGGCCGGCCCGGCTCGATGCGCTCGCTCCAAACTTGGTTCACGTATAACGCGCATACGATATCATGCAGATTGCGGCCCGCCCCGCCGGGCTTTCGTCACTTTGATGCGGGTCCGTTGCCTACAGGCAACGCCGACGACGCCGCCGGGACGGGTTCGGCCACGCTTGCACCGCTCCGGCGGCCCGGCCATGGTCGCGGCGATTCTCGGGGGCAAGGGACGATACGATGAAGCTGATCCGTCACGGTGCGGCCGGCGACGAGAAGCCGGGGCTCGTGGACGCCAAGGGCGGCCTGCGCGACCTCTCGGGCTCGGTGCGCGACATTGCCGGAGCGGCCCTCTCGCGTCAGGGCCTCGACCGCCTGGCGATGATCGATCCGGAGACGCTGCCCCTGCTGCCGCCCGGCACCCGGCTCGGCCCCTGCGTCGGCGGCACCCGCAACGTCGTGGCGATCGGTCTGAACTACGCCGACCACGCCGCCGAGACCGGCGCGGCGATCCCCTCCGAACCGATCCTGTTCAACAAGGCCCCGTCCTGCCTCGGCGGCGCGAACGATCCGGTGATCCTGCCCAAGGGCTCGGCCAAGACCGACTGGGAGGTCGAACTCGCCGTGGTGATCGGCGCGCGCGCCTCCTACGTCCACGCCAACGAGGCGCTCGACTACGTCGCCGGCGCCTGCATCATGAACGACCTGTCCGAGCGCGAATTCCAGTACGAGCGCGGCGGCACCTGGACCAAGGGCAAGGGCTGCCCGACCTTCGGCCCCCTCGGCCCCTGGCTCGTCACCCTCGACGAGATCCCGGACCTGAAAAAGCTCTCGCTGAGCCTCGACCTCAACGGCAAGCGGCAGCAGACGGGCTCGACCGCGACGATGATCTTCGACGTCGCGCAGCTCGTCGCCTACGTCTCGCACTTCATGATGCTGGAGCCCGGCGACGTCATCACCACCGGCACGCCCCCCGGCGTCGGCCTCGGCATGAAGCCGCCGCGCTTCCTCAAGGCCGACGACCAGATGGTGCTGCGCATCGACGGCCTCGGCGAGCAGCGCCAGACCGTCATCGCCTTCGACGACTGGACGGCGAAGGTGGCGGCGGGCGAGCCGACGAACTGACCGGCGCTACTGCGCCGTCCAGCCCCCATCCACCGACAGGTTCGCGCCCGTCATCTGCTTCGCAGCGTCCGAGCACAGGAAGGTGACGATCGCGGCGACCTGCTCGACGGTGACGAACTCCTTGGTGGGCTGGGCCTTCAGGAGCACGTCCTCGATGACCTGCTCCTTGGTCAGGCCGCGGGCCTTCATGGTGTCGGGGATCTGGCTCTCGACCAGCGGCGTCCAGACGTAGCCCGGCGAGATACAGTTGGCGGTGATGCCCTGTCCCGCGACTTCCAGCGCCACGCTCTTCGTCATGCCGAGCAGCCCGTGCTTGGCCGCGACATAGGCCGACTTGTAGGGCGAGGCGACGATGGAGTGCGCGCTCGCGATGTTGACGATGCGGCCGTAGCCGCGCGCCTTCATGCCCGGCACCGCCGCGCGGATGGTGTGGAAGGCCGAGGACAGGTTGATGGCGAGGATCGCGTCCCACTTCTCGACGGGAAAATCCTCCACGGGCGCCACGAACTGGATGCCGGCATTGTTCACCAGCACGTCGATGCGCCCGAGCTCCTTCTCCGCCATCGCCATCATCTCCGCGATCTCGGCGGGCTTCGACATGTCGGCGCCGGAATAGATCGCGCGGACGCCGAATTCCGCCGCGATGCCGGCGCGGGCCTTCTCGATCTCCTCCGGCTTGCCGAAGCCGTTGAGGACGACGTCCGCGCCCTCTTTGGCGAGCCCCCGGGCGACGGCGAGGCCGATGCCGCCGGTCGAACCGGTCACGACGGCGGCCTTGGATGTGAGGATCATGGAAGCGCTGCCTGAAGAATGCTGGACTCGACGCGCCTTGTAGCGATCCGACGGCAGCGTTGACAGGGCAGGAGCGCTTCGTCAGGTTCCGCCGCCGCCGACGGTCCAGCCCGTCCGGCACCCTCTCATCCACACCACGGCGAAGTGAGCCCCCTGCACGATGGCGACGCGCTCCTACCTGGATTTCGAGAAGCCGGTCGCCGAGCTGGAGGCGAAGCTCGAGGAATTGCGGGCGCTCGGGGCACGCGACGGCGCGGTCTCGATCAGCGAGGATATCGGCCGGCTGGAGGCGAAGGCCGCCGCCGCGCTCTCCGACATCTACGCCAGCCTGACGCCCTGGCAGAAGACGCAGGTCGCCCGCCACCCGCAGCGCCCCCACTTCGTCGATTACTGCGCGGGCCTCATCGACGAGTTCACGCCGCTCGCCGGCGACCGCACCTTCGGCGAGGACGAGGCCATCGTCGGCGGGTTCGGGCGCTTCCGGGGCCGGCCGGTGCTGGTGCTCGGCCAGGAGAAGGGGGCGACCACCGAGGCGCGCCTGCGCCACAACTTCGGCATGGCCCGGCCCGAGGGCTACCGCAAGGCGGTGCGCCTGATGGAGACCGCCGACCGCTTCGGCCTCGCCGTCCTCGCCTTCGTGGACACGGCCGGGGCGTTTCCGGGCATCGAGGCGGAGGAGCGCGGCCAGGCCGAGGCCATCGCCCGCTCGACCCAGGCCTGCCTCGCCCTCGGCGTGCCGAACGTCGCCGTAGTGATCGGCGAGGGCGGCTCGGGCGGCGCCATCGCGCTCGCCACCGCCAACCGCGTGCTGATGCTGGAGCACGCGATCTACGGCGTGATCTCGCCGGAGGGCGCCGCCTCGATCCTGTGGCGCGACCAGGGCCGGGCGCACGACGCCGCCACCGCCATGAAGATCACCGCGCAGGACCTGCTGCGCCTCGGCATCATCGACGGGATCATCCCCGAGACGACCGGCGGCGCGCATCGCGACAAGGACGCGGCCATCGCCGACACCGGCGAGGCCATCGCCGGCGCGCTGGCCGCCTTCGACGGCCTTGGTCCCGACGAGATCCGCGACCGCCGCGCCCAGAAATTCATGGAGATCGGCCGGAAGCTCTGAGCCGCCATCCCGACCCAAGTTCTTCAGGAGTCTCACGACTCGCGATTTGTACACAGGCGGCGCGCGAACACTCCCGAACTCTGTAACGGCCCCGCTTTCGCCCGAATGCGGCATCAGTGGTGCGCTGTCACCACACCGGTGGACCTTTCGGCGTCCGGCCGCCTCGTCTCCTTGAGGTAAGATCCGGGTAAGTCTAACGGGGCTATTGGGTTGGGGAATGTCGTCGGCGCCGCGAGGCTTGCCGGCGCGGTCACACGGGGTCCCCCATGTCTGTGCGTCCCTTCGCGGCGGCCGGTCTCGTCGCCCTGGCGCTGTCCCTTGGAGCCTGCCAGGACAGCGGCATGCTCGGCGGAGTCTCGACCCGCAGCCTTACCCCGGTCCCGGCCCAGACCGTGGCGCTCATGCAGACCAAGGGCATGGGCCAGACCGACCCGATCCTGATCCGCGCCTACAAGAAGGAAGCGGAGATGGAGGTCTGGAAGCGGACGTCCAGCGGACAATACGCACTCCTCAAGACCTTCCCGATCTGCCGCTGGTCGGGCCAGCTCGGTCCCAAGACCAAGCAGGGCGACCGTCAGGCGCCGGAGGGTTTCTACACGATCACGCCGGGTCAGATGAACCCGAATTCCTCGTATTACCTCTCGTTCGACGTCGGCTATCCGAACGCGATCGACCGGGCCAAGGGCTCCACCGGCAACTACATCATGGTGCACGGCACCTGCTCGTCGGCCGGCTGCTTCGCCATGACCGACGCCTCGATGTCCGAGGTCTACGCCATCGCCCGCGACGCCTTCCAGGGCGGCCAGCGCGGCTTTCAATTCCAATCCTATCCGTTCCGGATGACGGCCACGAACATGGCCAAGTTCCGCAACGACCCGAACGCGCCGTTCTGGAAGAACCTCAAGGAGGGCTCGGACTATTTTGAGGCCCTGAAGGAGGAGCCGCGGGTGGCGGCCTGCGGCACGAAATACGCCTTCGGCGGCACCGACGTCGCCGCCGGTTCGTGCACGCCGCGGATCGACCCGCTGGTCGCCGAGAAGCGCGACCACGACAACCGGCAAATCGCCGAACTCGTCGCCAAGGGCGAGAAGGCCACACGCGTCGTCTACGAGGACGGCTACGGCAACCCGGTCTTCCGCCAGCCCCCGCAGCAGAGCGGCTTCGCCGCCCTCACGGAGGCCGAGAAGGAGAAGGAACTCGCCTATTCGCCGAAGGATTACGCGCGCCACAACCTCGGCGACGTGAGCCGGCCCGAAAGCCTCGCCAGCGGTCCGCAGGAGATCGAGGTCGACGCCAAGGGCCGGCCGGTCCTCGTCGCCGCGGCGACGCCCGAGGACATGGACTATTTCGGCGAAGACGCCGACCGCATGC
>NZ_VRVE01000120.1:0-9560 GCF_008040035.1 Methylobacterium sp. WL9 | reverse complement strand
CCCGGCGACCGCCCGGCCCGCCCCGCCGGCGACACCGGTCGCCGCGAATTCGCCGAGCGCGGCGGATCGCGTGCCTCGAGCCCGGCCCTGGAGAGCCGCTACGGCATCCGCCAGCCGGGCGATCCGGAAGACCCCGCCGAGGCTTGAACTGGTGTGCGGAAGCCCTGGTGATCAGGGCTTCCGCATCCACCGCATGGGCGGCGGCGCGCGGTCGCGCTTGCGCTGCGCGAGGGGTTGGATCACGCCTCCGCGTCGAGCCAGTCGATGACCTGCTCGGCGCTGCGGTCCGGCGGAAACACCGGATAGAACACCTTGGTCACGACGCCGTCGTCGAGGACCAGGGTGAGCCGCTTCAGGAGCACCGTGCCGCCGGCCTCGAAAGTCGGCAGCCGTGCTCCGAGCGCCAGGGCACGGTGCCTGTCGGAGAGCAGCGTGTAGGGCAGGTGCAGCCGCTCGGCGGCCTCGCGCTGGTAGTCGCTCGCTTGCGTCGACAGCCCGTGCACCTGCGCGACGCCGCGCGCGATCAACGCGCCATGCCGATCGCGAAAGGCGCAGGCCTGCGGCGTGCAGCCCCGTGCACCGGGAATCGCATCCCAATCCGCGACGAGGTTCGGCTGTCCCGGCTCGCCGGTGCGCGGATAGGCGAAGACGACGGTGCGGCCCGGAAGCCGCGCGAGCGAGACGGTTTGCCCATCGGTCGCCGTCAGCGCCACGTCCGGCAGTCGTCTGCCCTGCAGATGGTCGGCGGCGCCGTCATCGACAGGCGCCGGCAGATCGGGTGGCAGGGTGGAATAATCCTGGGTCACGCGCGCCTCCGACGGGATGGAGCCCACGAGATGATGCGCGGGAGCTGCCGCCGCAAGCGATGGGCGAGGACGGCGGTTTCATGCCCCCGGTCGTATTCTGTCGCCTCATGATCGAGAGGTGACTCTACTCATCTATAGGAATAATAGCGGATGAGCGTCACGCCGTCAACCGGTTTTCGCGCGCCCGTGACCAAGCGGAGCCATTCCGTGCGGCGTTCCTGCCAGTGGGACGGCATGGGACAGGCGGGACGTCCGTCCCAAACGTTCGCTTCGCCGAACGCGTCTTTTCAACCCTTGTCCCGCATCAGCCGCGCCTTGTCGCGCTGCCAGTCCCGCTGCTTGGTCGTCTCGCGCTTGTCGTGCAGCTGCTTGCCCTTGCCGAGGCCGAGCTCGACCTTCGCGCGGCCGTCCTCGTTGAAGTAGATCTTGAGCGGGACCACGGTCATGCCCTGGCGCTGGGTCGCGCCGATGAGCTTGTCGATCTGGCGGCGATGCAGCAGCAGGCGGCGGGGGCGCTTGGGCTGGTGATTGAAGCGGTTGGCCTCGAGATATTCCGGGATGTTGCAGTTGAACAGCATCAGGTCGTTGCCGGACGGCCCGGCATAGGACTCGCCGATCGTCGCCTTGCCGTTGCGCAAGCTCTTTACCTCGGTGCCGCTCAACGCGATGCCGGCCTCGATCACGTCCTCGATCGCGTAGTGATAGCGGGCCGAGCGGTTGTCCGCGACGACCTTGCGGTTGGGTTCGGTCTTGGGAGCCATGGTCTTCGGGATGCAATCGTGTCGGGGCCAAGCTGCCGGATATGGTGTCGATCGGCCCGTCCGGCGAGCCTTGCCGTCTCATCTCAGTGGCCCTTACGGCTGACGCCTTCAGGGCCCTCCGCCGCACGAGCGGCGACGCGCCGTCGCGCTTGCCGATGGCCGGTCGCAGCGAGGGTCGCAGCTTTCGGCCATTGGTATCAGTCCGCGATCAATCCGGCGAAGCGGAGCGCCGCGTCGACGGCCTGCTTGCAGCCCTCGGAGGGCGGCACCATCGGCAGCCGCACCTCGTCCGACATCAGGCCGAGCCGGGCCAGCGCGTACTTCGTCGGCACCGGATTCGACTCGTAGAAGAGCGCGGCGTGGAGCGGGGTCAGCCGGTCCTGGATCTGGAGGGCCTTGGCGTAGTCGCCTGCCAACGTCGCCTCCTGCAGGTCGGCGCTGAGGCGCGGCGCGACGTTGGAGGCCACCGAGATGCAGCCGCAGCCGCCATGCGCGTTGTAGGCGAGCGCCGTCGCATCTTCGCCTGAAAGCTGGATGAAGCTCTCACCCATGGCATGGCGCTGGAGGCTGACGCGGTCGATCTTGGCGGTGGCATCCTTCAGGCCGGCGATATTCTTCAGTTCGAAGAGGCGCGCCATGGTGTCGACGCTCATGTCAACCACCGAGCGGCCGGGGATGTTGTAGATGATGATCGGGATGCCGATGGCGTCGTTCACGGCCTTGAAGTGAGCGTACATGCCCTCCTGCGTCGGCTTGTTGTAATAGGGCGTGACGGTGAGCACCGCCTCCGCGCCGACGGCCTCCGCGTGGCGCGCCCGCTTCACCGCCTCGAGGGTCGAGTTCGAGCCGGCGCCGGCGATCACGGGCACCCGGCCGGCGGCCTGCTCGACGCAGATCTCGACGACGCGGTCGTGCTCCTCGTGGCTGAGCGTCGGGCTCTCGCCTGTGGTGCCGGTCGGCACCAGTACGTGCGTGCCTTGCTCGATCTGCCAGTCGACGAACTTGCGGAAGGCCGCCTCGTCGACGGCGCCGTCACGGAACGGCGTCACCAGCGCGGTCATCGAGCCTCTCAGGCGCGCACGGGTCTCGGTCATCCTGCTGGTCCCAGCCGTCTCTTGGTGTGCCGTCGGTCCGCCTCTGTGGGGCGGCGCCCGCAAATCGGGGCGGGCAGACATAGGCGCTCGGCCGACGCCGCGCAAACCCTTCGCAGACGCAGTTAATGCCTTCTTAACGCACGCGGGGCCAGCTTGACGTTTGGCCTCCCGACTCGGGGTGAACCATGGCGGTCTTTCATCGACCTCGCCTGACTCTCGCGGCGCTCCTGCTCGGTGGCGTCGCCCTCGCCGGCCCGGTGGGTGCGGCCGACGCCACCGGACCCGCCACGACGGCGGCGTTGCCGGCGAGCGATGCCGACGCCTCCTCCGCCGCCCTCAAGGACACCGCGCCCTCCGATCCGGTCGCCGCCGACGCGCTCAAGGTCGAGCCCTCGAAGAGCGAGGCCTCCAAGGGCGAATCCGCGACCGACGCGCCGCTGCCGGCCGCCGCCAGTTCCTACGCCTCGACCGACACGGAGACGCCCGTTGCCTTCCCGCTGCCGGATGCGTCGGTCTCGCCCGCCGCCCCCGTGCCCGAGGTGCCGGACCCGGCCCGTGCCCTGTTTGCCGGCGACACCGATCTCGGCCAGCTCCGCCAGGCGATCGACCTCTACCGCAAGGGCAAGTTCGCCGACGGCGACCGCCTGCGCGACGGCTTCAAGGACCCGGCGGCGCGCGCGCTCTGCGAATGGGTGGCGATCCGCGCCGGCACCGGCGTGGATCTCAGGCGCATCGCCGCCTTCCTGCGCGACAATGCCGGCTGGCCGGCGGGCCCGCTGGTGCGCCGCCGCGGTGAAGAGCGGCTGCTTGCCGAGAAGAAGGATCCGGCCCAGGTCCGCGCCTACTTCGCCACCGCCAAGCCCGAGACCGCCCCCGGAAAGCTCGCCCTGGCGCTCGCCTTCAAGGCCGACGGGCTCGATGCGGACGCCGCCGACCTCGTGCGCGACCTCTGGCGCAGCGAGAGCTTCGGGCGCGTCTTCGAGGCCAAGGTGATGGACGCCATGCCCGGCATCCTCACCACGATCGACCACCGCACCCGCATGGAGCGCGCGCTGCTGAAGGAGGACTGGGAAATGGCCGGGCGCGCGGCCGGCTATGCCGGCGGCTCCTATGCCAGCCTGGTGCGGGCGCGCCGCGTGGTCGAGGCCAAGGGCGCGGGCGCCCCGTCCGCCCTCAACGCTGTGCCGCCGAGCCTTCGCAACGATTCCTCGTTCATGCTCTCGCGGGCGCAGTACTATCGCCGCGCGGACAAATTCGAAGAGGCCGCCAAGATCCTGGCCGCCGCGCCGACGAACCCCGAGGTTCTCGTCGACGGCGACGAATGGTGGGTCGAGCGTCGCATCGTCGCCCGCAAGCTGATCGACCAGGGCGACACCAAGGCCGCCTACGCGGTGGCGAGCGGCCACAGCGCCCGCACCACCGAGAAGCGCATCGAGGCCGAGTTCCATGCCGGCTGGATCGCGCTCCGGTTCTCGGGCGACGCCAAGGCGGCGCAGGCGCACTTCGCCAAGGCCGCGGACATCGCCGAGACGCCGATCTCGATCGCGCGGGCCACCTACTGGCAGGGTCGCGCCGCCGACCAGCTCGGCAACGCGCGCGAGGCCAAGACCTTCTACGAGCGCGCCGCCGGCCAGCCGATCGCCTATTACGGCCAGCTCGCCCGCGCCCGGCTCGGCCAGTCGAGCTTCGATCTGCGCCGCGCCGCCGATCTCGACGGGGACGCCCGCAAGGCCTTCGACGACCGCCTGTTCGTGCGCGCCCTGAAGCTGCTCTCGGCCGCCGCGATGAAGGATCTGGCGCTGCCGCTCTACATCGACGCGGCAAAACTCCTGACCAACGAGGCGGAGGTGAATGCGCTGGGCGACGTCGCCCTGCAGACCGGCGACGCGCGGGCGCTCGTCGCCATCGGCAAGCTCGCGACGCAGCGCGGCCTGGCGCTCGACGTCCACGCCTACCCCACCATCGGCATCCCCGAATACGAGGCCTTCGTGGCCGTGCCGCAGGTGGAGCGCGCCATGGTCTTCGCCATCGCCCGGCAGGAGAGCCAGTTCGACCCGCGCGCCCAGTCCGGCGTCGGGGCGCGCGGCCTGATGCAGATGATGCCGGCCACTGCCTCGCGCACCGCCAAGCGCGTCAGCACCGCCTACGAGCAGGGCCGTCTGACCAGTGATCCGGCCTATTGCGCCCGGCTCGGCCAGGCCCATCTCGGCGAGCTGATGGAGGATTGGCGCGGCTCCTACATCCTCGCCTTCGCCTCCTACAATGCCGGCGGCGGCAACGTGAAGAAGTGGATCGACGCCTACGGCGACCCCCGCAAGCCCGGCATCGACCCGATCGACTGGGTCGAGCGCATTCCCTTCACCGAGACCCGCAACTACGTGCAGCGCGTGATGGAAAACCTGCAGGTCTACCGCAACCGCCTCGGCGGCAAGGGGGACGGCAAGAACGCCCTGCTGATCGAGCAGGATTTCGCCCGCGGGGCCAAGCCGGCGGCGAGCGCCGAGGCCGCGCCGGTCGCGCCGTAGCCGCGGGTTTTCTTTGGAGCTCTCGCCGAAGGTCACGCTCCTCAGGCCGTGCCGACCCGGTACTCGCGCGGCGGCCGCGTGCCGCTGACGGCGAATTCCCCGACGCTGCGCTCGCGGTAGATTCGCGGATTGTGCGAGGTCAGGGTGCGGGCGTTGCGCCAGTGGCGGTCGAGCCCGTGCTCTTCCTTCACCGCCGAGGCCCCGAGGGCGTCGAACAGGGCGGTGGTGGCCTCCAGCACGAGGTTCGTCACCACGGTGACGGCCTGGTTGATCTCGACGTCGGCGATCGCCGTGGCCGGCTCGGCCGCATCTCGGCCGCCGGCCCGGACCGCCTCGTAGGCGCGCTGCACGGCCTCGGCCGCCTTCAGCACGATCGCGCCCGCCGCATAGGCGTTGCTCCGCACGCGCCCGACGACCGCCAGGATCTGCGGGTCGTCCGCCGTGCGGCCGGCATTGCCGTGGCTGTAGACGCGGGTTCGAGCCTGGACGAGCCGGGTCACGTCCTCGGCGGCGGCGCGGCCGATCCCCGCGAGCGTCGCGAGATGCACGAGCTGGAAGAAGGCCATGGCATAGGGAAAGCGCACCGTTTCCGGCTTGATCAGATCCGCGCTCAGGACGACGCCGGTGAAGCGGGCGGTGCCGCTCGCGGTGAGCGCCTGCCCGAACCCGTCCCAATCGTCGTCGATCGCGACGCCGGGCGTCCGCGTCGGCACGGCGGCGATGACCGGCGCGCCGCTCTCGTCCTGCGCCGAGAGGTGGATCCAGTCCGCGAACAGCGAGCCGGTGGTGTAGAACTTCCTGCCGTCCACCACCCAGTCCTCGCCGCGGCGGCGCACCACGGTATCGAACTGCCCGACCTTGGCCGGCCCGGTCTCCGAGACGCCGCTGCCGACGGTCTCTCCGGCCGCGATCCGGGCGATCCAGCGCGCGCGCCACTCCGGCGACGCGGAGGATAGCACGTCCTCGGTGAAGCCGAAATGCGCGCGCAGGGCGTTGGTGACGTTCGAATCGGCCTGCGACAGCTCGATCAGCAGGTTGAACAGTTCGGGCAGGCCGGCGCCGTGGCCGCCGTCCGACGGATCGAGGCGAAGCGTCGTGAAGCCCGCCTCCTTGAGCCAGCCGATCTCGGCATGGGGCAGTGTTCGCCCGGCGTCTCGCGCCACGGCGGTGGCGCGAATCTCCGAAAAGATCGGCCGGAACCGCGCCGCGAGAGCGTCGTAGCGCCCGCTCGGACCCGCCCCCCAACCCGCATCTGTCTGCGACATCGCTCGGCCATCCCGTTCTGAATGCCGCCGCGCAGGAACGATGGGAGAAGCGACGGCCGGCGCGGCGGCCTCATGGAATCGGCAAATTCCGGGTAGAACTCAAGGTGTGGCCGCCTGTTATTGGGATCGTCTCGCCATTTTGAAATCGGTTTCTTCCAATAATCGAGCATATGCACGATCGTTCTACTGAGAATCTCCAATATAGAATAAGAATCTATTTGATCGTCGCGGTAGGCCGTCTACGCTCGACGGCCGGTCCTCCGCCGTCCCAGCGCCCCGAGTTGTCCTGCATGATCCTGTCCCGCCGCCGTTTCGCAGCCTCGCTCGGAGGCGCGCTCGGCCTCGGCCTGGCGGGAGCCGGGGCGGGCCGTGCCGCCAAGACGGTGCGCTTGAGCTTCCAGCGCTCCTCGACCCTGCTGACGGTGCTCAAGACCAACGGGACGCTGGAGACACGGCTCGGCGCGGCGGGCAGCGGGGTAAGCTGGCACCAGTTCACCAAGGTGATCGAGCCGATGAATACCGGCGCGGTCGACCTCCATGCCGACGTCGCCGACGCGGTGCCGATCTTCACCCAATCGGCTCGGGCGCCGTTGACCTTCTATGCGATGGAGGCGGGCTCGCCCCGCGCCGACGCGATCGTCGTGCCCGCGGAATCCGAGATCCGCTCGATCGCCGACCTGAAGGGCCGGACGGTGGGCGTCTCGAAGGGCTCCGGCTGCCATTTTATCCTCGCCGCCGCCCTGAAGCGCGAGGGCCTGAGCTTCGCCGACATCAGGCCGGCCTATCTCGAAGCGCCGGACGGGGCCGCCGCCTTCGGGCGCGGCAGCCTCGACGCCTGGGTGATCTGGGATCCGTTCCTGGCGATCGTGCAGGCCAAGCGGCCGGTGCGCGTGCTCGCCGACGCCGGCGGCCTGTCGAGCTACAACCGCTACTATACGGTCAACGATAGCTTTGCCGCCGCGCATCCCGAGATCGTCGCCACGGTGTTCTCGGCCCTGGTGGAGGCTGGCCGTTGGGTGAAGGCGAATCCGAAGGAGGCGGTGGCCCTGCTCGCGCCGCTCTGGGGCGACCTGCCGCCCGAGGTCGTCGCCACCGTCAACGAACGGCGCAGCTACGCCGTCAAGCCGGTCGACCGCGCGGCTTTGGCCGAGCAGCAGAGCATCGCCGACACCTTCCTGGAGGCCGGCCTGATCCCGCGCAGGCTCGACGCCACCGACGTGCGGATCTGGCAGCCGCCGGCCGGGAGGGGCTGAGCCGCATGACTTTCGCCGAGAACGCAAATTGCCTAGTTTGCAACCTGGCCGAGAGTTCGCGGTCGAGGCCAAGAGATCGGGTGAATGCCGCGCTACTTCTTCGACATCGTCAACGGCGGCAGTGATATCGACAATGAAGGCAGCATCTTAGCGAATTTTGAGGCCGCCAGGGAAACAGCCGTTAGGATAGCGTTCGATGCCGCGATCTCCGCACCGCCGATCGACGGCGAACACCCGGCCGTTGTGACGGTGCGCGACAGCTCGGGACGCACGATCCACAGCGTCTGGATCCAGGTGTGCGAACAGGCTCATACCTGAACCGACGTGGCCCATCTCCTTGGTGCATTTGCTCCACAAGGCTGCAGGATCGAGCATTGCGGTGCCGCCTGCACCACCGCCAGCACCTCCTCCCTCGTCGCAACGAGGGCGAGGAGAGCGCTCATCGCGATCGAACCGCGTATCCGGAGCCGGCATGACCCACCCTCTCCGCTTCGGCATCTGGGCCGCCGTCCACGGCTCGCGCGCCGCCCACCACGACCCGGACGAACCGGACGACGCCGGCTGGGCTCGAAACCGTGATCTGGTGCTGGAGGCCGAGGCGCTCGGCTTCGACGCCGTGCTCGTCGCCCAGCACACAATGAATCCCTACGACGAGGGCCGCGACCAGCTCGAAGCCTGGACGGCCTCGGCGGCGCTCGCGGCGCTGACCCGCCGCATCGAGATCATCGCGGCGATCAAGCCGGGGCTCTACCACCCGGTGGTGCTCGCCAAGATGGCGCTGCAGATCGAGCATGTCAGCGAGGGCCGCTTCGGGATCAACCTCGTCAACGCCTGGAACCGCGCCGAATTCGAGCGGGCCGGCCTGCCGTTTCCGGCGCATGACGAACGCTACGCCTATGGCCGCGAGTGGATCGGCCTCGTCGACCGCCTGATGCGGGGCGAGCGCGTCGATTTCGAGGGCCGGCACTTTCGCGTCGAAGACTACCGGCTGAAGCCCGCCGGCACGTTCCGCCCGCGCCCGACGATCTATGTCGGCGGCGAGTCGGAGCCGGCGCGGGCGCTGGTCGCCGACCACGGCGACGTGTGGTTCATCAACGGCCAGCCGCACGGCGACGTCGCCGCCCTCATCGCCGATGTCGCCCGCCGGCCCGCCGCGCAGGGCCGCCTGCGCTACGGCCTCTCGGCCTTCGTCATCGCCCGCGAGACGGATGCCGACGCGAAGGACGAGCACGCGCGCCTGCTCGACCTCAGCCGCCGCGACGAAGCCTTGCGCGCCGACACCCGCGCCCGCACCGACACGGCGAGCGTGATGTTCGCAAAGACCGATGCGGCGGCGACGCGGCATGTCGGCACCAACGGCGGTACGGCCGCGGGACTGGTCGGCAGTTACGGGACCGTCGCCGAGCGCGTCGGCGCATTCCATGCGGCCGGCATCGAACTGTTCATGCTGCAGTTTCAGCCCTTCGAAGCCGAGATGCGGCGCTTCGCGCATCACGTGATTCCGTTGGTGCGGCGGTGACGGCGCCGCCTCGGGATCAGCCTCGCTTCGCCGCCAGCCGTCCGGCGCCGCCGGCGAGGCATCCGGCGAGATAGGCGGCGAGCATCAGCGTGGCGGTTTCGACCCAGAGCCCGGGCTGGCCCGGCACGGTCTGCAGCAGGGCGAGGGCGGAGAGGATCGCCAGGAGTGCGAACGGGATCGCGGCGGCGGCGAGAGCGAAGCGGTCGCGGGGCAGGAAAAGAACTTCGACAGCTACGGGCCGACCCGGATGTCGGAGATGCCCCGGGTCGAGGTCCACATCATGCCGTCGTCCGCCGCGCCCACCGGCATCGGCGAGCCCGGCGTCCCGGTGATCGCC
>NZ_VRVE01000011.1:0-69287 GCF_008040035.1 Methylobacterium sp. WL9 | reverse complement strand
CGCCACCGAAGCCGCCGCCGCGAAAGCCGCCGCCGCCGAAGCCGCGGGCATCGGCCGCCGCCGGTGCCAATGTTAGCGCACCCGCAAGAAGCGCCGAGGCCAGAAACACCCGTTTCATCGTTTCATCTCCGAAGACGCCGTTCCCCCGCTAATTCATGAAACGTGCAGCCGCGGGAAACGGTTCATGCGGCGGGCGATCCCAGTTTTGTGATCGTCCAGCCCATGCGAGCGCGGCTTGAAAATCGCCGCGTTTTGCCGCGAGGAGAGGCTTGGCCGGACGGGACGCCCCGCCGGAATGCGCGCGAGATCTCGGGATGCGTTTTGGGAAACGGTCACGTCTGACCGGTTGTGTCGCCCTCGCGGCGTCGGTGGCGATGGGGCCGGCCGTAGCGCGCGAGCCTGAGCCGGCGGTTCAGGCCGGATCCGGCAACAAGGGCCCGTGCCGTGCGACCCTCTCGGGTGGCGAGAGCTACACCGTCTGCGTCGTCGACCTGAAGCGCGAGCGCGTCCGCCTGTTCTGGCTCGGCCGGGACGGCGCGCCCTACGCCTCGCTGTCGAGCCTCGCCCGCGCGCAGGGGGCCGCCCTCAGCTTCGCCATGAATGCCGGCATGTACGATGCGGAGCAGGCCCCGGTCGGGCTCTATGTCGAGGACGGCCGCGAGATGAAGCGCGTCTCCACCGCCAACGGGCCGGGCAACTTCCACCTCAAGCCCAACGGCGTCTTCTACGTGAAGGGCGACAAGGCCGGCGTGCTCGACACCGCCCGCTACCTGAAGACCAAGCCGAAGCCGGATTTCGCCACGCAATCCGGACCGATGCTGGTGATCGACGGCAAGATCCACCCGAAGATCTCGGAGGACGGCCCGAGCCAGAAGATCCGCAACGGCGTCGGCGTGCGCGACGACGGCCGCACCGCGATCTTTGCGATCTCAGAGCGCCCCGTGAGCTTCGGGGCCTTCGCCCGCCTGTTCAAGGACGACCTCGGCTGTCGCAACGCGCTGTTTCTCGACGGCTCGGTCTCGAGCCTCTACGCGCCGGGGCTCGGCCGCTCGGACCTGAGCCGTCCGCTCGGGCCGATGGTGGGGGCGGTGGCGCGGTAAGGGGGCGAAGGAGCCGCGCTTCCGGCTTTGTGCTGGTGCGGGTTCATGAAGTGGCCGATTGCGGCCCGCTATCGCATCCGCACCGAGCTCAGCTGCCGGCGCTCGGCATGCTGGTGGAGGAAGGCCGCCATCTCGGAAAGTTCGGGGGCCTTCGAGCGGAAGGTCACGGAGAGGGCGAGCAGCGTGTCGGCGTGGTCGAGGCCGGCATAGACCCGCTCCTGCACCGGCACGCGGGCCTCACGCAGCCGCGCCGCGAGGCTCCTTGTGTTGCGCGGGCGGACCGTGGTGTCGGCGTCGCCCGTGGCGAGGAAGGCGGGCGGGGCGTTCGGGCCGGCGAAGGTGACGGGCTGCGTCGCCTTGGGGTCGGGCGCCTGGCCGAACACGTCGATCGAGGTCGCCTGGTCGAAGGGGAAGAAGTCGTAGGGGCCGGAGAGGCCGGCCACCGCGCGGATCACCCGCGGATCGACCCCGGCTCGCCGCAGGTAGGTCGGGTCGAGCCCGAGCATCATGGCGTTGTAGGCACCGGCCGAGTGGCCGGCGAGGACGATCTTCTTCGGGTCGCCTCCATAGGCCGTGATGTTGTCGCGCACCCAGGCCACCACCTGCGCGCCGTCGTCGAGGAAATCGGGGAAGCGTACCTGCGGATAGAGCCGGTAATCCGGCAGCACCGTCACGAAGCCCTGCGCGGCGAGCGCCTGAGCGGCGAAGGCGTAGTCGTCCTTCGAGCCGTTCTTCCAGGAGCCGCCGTAGAAGAACACCAGCACCGGAGCGTTGGTCACGTCGGCGGTGGGCGTGAACACGTCGAGGCGCTGGCGCGGATCCCCGCCATAGGCCGCGTCTCTGAGCGAGAGTTTCGCCCCGGCATCGCGCGGACCGAGCGCATCGAACAGCGCCAGCGGCGAGCAGCCGGTCAGGCCGATCATGGACAGCAGGAGGCAGCCGAACGAGAGTACGGCGACGAGGACCCGGATCATGCAACTCCCGCGACTTGGCGTTTGACCGCAGGTGACGGGGCAGACGGGGCGGATTCATGGCCGAGGCGCGGCGAAGCGCGATGCGCCGCCCGGTTTCGATGCGGCATCAGGTCCGCAGGACGATGCAGGCGCCGCCGGCCTTGCGGATGCGGTTGCACAGCGTGTCGCCAGCCGCCCGTGTCTCGGCCGGGATGCGGATACGGTAGAAGGCTCGCGTTCCGCGAAAGCGCAGGCGTGTCCCGATGATCATCGGGCGAACCTCGCCGATCACGCCGGCATAGAGCGAGCGGGTGCGCGAGAAGCTCGCCAGCGCCAGCGACTTCGAAAAGTTGCCGGCGAGCTGGATGCCCCAGGGCGCCGTCACCCCGCCCTCGACCGGCAGCGCGAAGCGGTCGCCGCGCGACGGGATGCGCAGCAGGGCGGTAACCTGGATGCAGCTCTGGGCCGGCTCGGCGACGGCGTCCTTCGCGGCGTCCTTGGCCGTGTCGGGCGCCCTGGCGGGCTCCGGCGGTTTCGCGGCGGTCTTGCTCGCCGGTTCGCCTTCCTCCGGCGCCATCTCGATCTGGACGCCAGGCCGCCAATCCTCGGCGGGGCGGCCGGTCAGCGCGATGACGTAGGCGCGGGTTTCCGACGGCAGGCCGCCGGTGCCGGCGAGCCATTTCGACACCCGGCCCGGGCCGCCGTTGTAGGCCGCCGCAGCGAGGCCGAGATTGCCGAACTGCGTGCGCAGGTCCGCGAGCAGATGCGCCGCATGCGGGATAGCCTGCTCGGGATCGAACGGATCGAGCAGCCCGCGCTCCTTCGCCGTGCCCGGCATGAACTGCGCGACGCCCTGTGCGCCGACCGGGCTGACCGCGGTGACGCGAAAGGCGCTCTCGCGAAAGATCAGCCGCGTCAGGAAGGGCACGGGGATCGCCCGGGTTCTGGCCGAATCCTCGATCAGCCGGCAGAGCGCCTGGGTGACGGTCTCGCCGTCGCCGCCGGTTCCGTCCGCTGCGGCGTGAGTGGCCGGCGCGGCCCAGAGGAGGGCGAGGAGGGCGGTGAGGATCAGCGAAGCGCGCGGCACGACCGCCATCTAGACGTGTGCCGGCCGGTAAGGAAATCCGTACCCTGTCGTTCCATCGAGCGCTGCCCATTCGCCCTCGGGCAACCGCGGCGCTATAACCCTCGCCAATGTCGCCCGGCCGCCCGGCCGGGACTGTCTCACGCGCGGTGCCGATGACCGACCCGCTTCTCTCCATCCAAGACCTCTCGGTGGCTTTCCGCTCGTCGGAGGGCGAAACGCTGGCCGTCGACCGGGTGAGCTTCTCCATCGCCCCCGGCGACACCCTGGCGCTCGTCGGCGAATCCGGCTCGGGCAAGTCGGTGACGGCGCTCTCGATCCTGCGGCTGCTCGACGGGGCGGCGCATCATCCGAGCGGAAAAATCGTCTTCAAGGGCCGCGACCTGCTGCAACTGCCCGAGCGCGATCTCCGAAAGGTTCGCGGCGCCGACATCACCATGGTGTTCCAGGAGCCGATGACCTCGCTGAACCCGCTGCATTCGATCCAGCGGCAGATCGGCGAGGTGCTGCAACTCCATCGCGGCCTGACGGGGAAGAAGGCGCGCGCCCGCATCCTCGAACTGCTCGACCTCGTCGGCATCCGTGATGCCGAGCGCCGGCTCGGGGCCTATCCGCACGAACTCTCCGGCGGCCAGCGCCAGCGCGTGATGATCGCCATGGCGCTCGCCTGCGAGCCCGACCTTCTCGTGGCCGACGAGCCGACCACGGCGCTCGACGTCACCGTTCAGGCGCAGATCCTGACGCTGCTCGCCGACCTGCAGAAGCGGCTCGGCATGGCGATGCTGTTCATCACCCACGATCTCGGCATCGTCCGGCGTATCGCCACCTCGGTCTGCGTGATGCTGCGCGGGCGCATCGTTGAGGCCGGCTCGGTCGCCGAGGTGTTCGACCGGCCGCAGCACGAGTATACGCAGCGCCTTCTGGCTTCCGAGCCCACCGGCCGTGCCAACCCGGTCGGCCTAAGAGCCGAGATGCTGGTCGACGCCGGTCCGATCAAGGTCTGGTTCCCGATCAAGCAGGGCCTGCTCCGGCGCACCACCGATCACGTCAAGGCGGTGGACGGCGTGAGCCTCGTCGTGCGCCAGGGCGAGACGGTGGGCGTCGTCGGCGAATCCGGCTCGGGCAAGACCACACTCGGCCTCGCTCTGCTGCGGCTGACCGTCTCCGAAGGGCCGATCGTGTTTCTCGGCAAGCCGATCGAGGCGTTGACGCCGCGCGCCATGCGGCCGCTACGGCGCGACATGCAGGTAGTCTTCCAGGACCCCTACGGCTCGCTCTCGCCGCGCATGTCCATCGCAGACATCGTAGCCGAGGGTTTGGTGGTGCAGGGGCAGGCGAAATCGCGGACCGAGCGCCGCGCCATCGTCGCCAAGGCGTTGACCGATGTCGGGCTCGATCCGGCGGCTATGGACCGCTACCCGCACGAATTCTCAGGCGGCCAGCGCCAGCGCATCGCCATCGCCCGCGCCATCGTGCTGAACCCGCGCTTCGTCGTCCTCGACGAGCCGACCTCGGCACTGGACCGCTCCGTGCAGGCGCAGATCGTGACGCTGCTGCGCGACCTGCAGCGCGAGCGCGGCCTTGCCTACCTGTTCATCAGCCACGACCTCAAGGTGGTGCGGGCGCTGGCGAACTACGTGCTCGTCATGCAGAACGGCCGCGTGGTGGAAGAGGGGCCCACCGCCGAGATCTTCGCCGACCCGAAGACCGAATACACGCGCACACTGTTCGCGGCCGCCTTCGACATGGAGGCCGAGAGTGTGGACGACGCATCGGCGCACGCCGACGCCGTCCCGGCCTGAGCGAAACCGTCGAGCGGACATGCCTCGCGCCTTGCTCATCGTCCTCGATTCCGTCGGCATCGGCGGCGCGCCCGACGCAGCCCGCTACGGTGACGCGGGCTCCGACACCGTCGGTCACATCGCCGAGGCCTGCGCCTGCGGGGAGGGCGACCGCGAGGGTCTGCGCTCCGGTCCGCTGCGTCTACCGAACCTGACGGCGCTGGGCCTTGGCCTCGCTGCCGAAGGTGCCACGGGCCGGGTGCCGCCTGGGCTCGCGCCGACCGGCCTCATCGTCGGCGCCTACGGCCATGCCGTCGAGACGGCGGCCGGCAAGGACACGCCGTCCGGCCACTGGGAGATCGCCGGTCTGCCGATGCTGGAGGATTGGGGGCATTTTCCGGAGACCCGACCGAGCTTCCCAGCCGAACTGACCGAGGCGCTGATCGCGCAGGCGGGCCTACCCGGCATCCTCGGCGATCGCCACGCCTCCGGCATCACGATCATCGAGGCGCTCGGCGCCGAGCACGTCCGGACCGGCCAGCCGATCTGCTACACCTCCGCCGACAGCGTCTTCCAGATCGCCGCCCACGAAGAGGCCTTCGGGCTGGACCGGCTCTACGAGACCTGCCGGATCGCGCGGAAGATCTGCGACGACTGGCGCGTCGGCCGGGTCATCGCGCGGCCCTTCGTCGGCTCGGAGGCCGACGGCTTCAAGCGAACCAAGAACCGCAAGGATTTCTCGGTGTCGCCGCCGCAGGACACACTGCTCGACCGGCTCTCGGCCGCCGGCCGCGAGATCGTCAGCATCGGCAAGATCGGCGACATCTTCGCCCATCGCAGCACCGGCCGCGAGCTCAAGACGGCGAGCAACGCTGCCGGTGTCGATGTGGCGCTCGACGCCCTGGCGACGCTCGTCGACGGCGGCTTCGTCTTCGTGAACCTCGTCGATTTCGACACCGAGCACGGCCATCGCCGCGACGTGCCAGGCTACGCCGCCGAGCTCGAAGCCTTCGACGCGCGCATCCCTGCGATCCGGGCGGCCCTTCGCGAGGGTGACCTCTGCGTCGTCACCGCCGACCACGGCAACGACCCGACCTGGCACGGCACCGAGCACACGCGCGAGCAGGTGCCGATCCTGGCCTTCGGGCCCGGGATCGCGGCGGGGCCGATCGGTCGGCGCGAGACGTTTGCGGATATTGGTGCGACGGTCGCCGGGCATCTTGGGCTGGATCACACCTGGGCCGGGCGGTCGTGGTAATGAGGCGTCGTACGGTCCCCGCGACGAAGCTCACGTGCATCTCCTAGCCCCCCGTGCGATGCGAGGTCTAGCAGGGCTTGGAGCCCATCCGAAGAATTGGTTGGATGGATGAACGGTTCGGCGCATGTCTACTTGGTATTGGTGCAATCGCTCGGATATAGATGTCCTCGACGATCTGCGGCGGGGGCGGGACGGTGATCCGCTTTCCACATGCGCAATGTAATCTCATCAAACCTTGAATCACGACCGATGAATAGGTCTCAACAAAGTTCGGAAGGCTCGTCATTATGCCTTTCCCAGGAAGCTGGATTAGGGAGTATTCTTTCAAAAAATAATTGGAGAAAATTCATTTGCTCGGCATACTCTGCTTCATCAGAGCTCCAGTCATCGTTGATGCAGTAGGTTTTTGGCTGTGCTTCTTCGATCTGTCGCAGTACGTCCTGATAGTGACCGACATTTACGTCTCGAAGCCAAAACTGAGCGTCCCGTTCGGACGATGTGGTAACAAGATCCTCAGCCACCATAATTTCGCGCATCTTCAGTACAACATCATGTCGCGCAGTTCCTGCGAGCTTCACCAGATCCACAAACCCTTGAGGCAGCATGGTCAGACCCTTTTCATAAAGAGATTTGGTCCACGCGATAGGAGTGTGGTCTCGATGCGGATGGATTGGTTTGCCTTCTGCAGTAAAAAAGTCGCTCGCCGCGACTTTTCTTCCCAAAAACCAATCGTCATCAAAACAGATAAACCTCTCTGCCAAACCATCTATTTTTGCAAAGCAAAGCTTCTGCAGTTCGGAGTTTGGCTGAGGCTTTAGACTATTGGCCTCAAGAAGTTCGTCCAAATCAATCCAAACGATAGGATGTCTGATCAAAAGCCAATTGGGCGGCGGCCCCTCTCCGATAATATATATGGCTCGAGCCCATTCTGCATATTCCGCGACAGAACGCAGAGAATATTTTAATTCGTGGTTGTCGCGGTATCTATTTATACAATTTGTACCACCAATATAATAAATTGGTTCATTCGCAATAATCTGTCTTTGTTTTGCGAGTCCGATTTCTGGATTAATCCATCGATATATTATATCGATAGCCCCAGATTCTACAGAATCTACGTTCTCGCAAAAATGTCTAATCGGCTTGCTCCCGCAACGTGAGCGCCTCGAAATAATGCACGATCTCCGCTGCTGCAACTTTGCGCGACATCCGTACGCGGTCCGATTGCATCGGTTCGGCGGCTCTAGAGCGCTGTCCGACCAACCGGTACCCACTTGGTCGGACAGCGCTTTAGCGGATCTTGACCGAACGCGGTCGGCTCTCGCTTGGCTGGACGGTTGAATGGTTCGATGGGTTCCCACTCGGCCTCGGGTTCAATCGCTTGAACGTCGAAGTCCTCGATGATTTGCGGCGCGACGGAGATCCTTTGTCTGCATATGATGGCGATCTCCAACCGCAACTTGAATCATAACCGATTCTCCTGATCCGACATCGTTCCGAGGGGGCTCTCAGACCCGGTTTGAAGCCGCCGCTCCTCCGCGACGATTGCTACGACATCCGTCACCTCGACCGCTTCGATCGGCCGCCGGATCTTCACCGCGCGCGTCGGTTCCCCCACCCGCATCACCAGCACGAACGTTTCCAGATCCGAACAACCCGGATCGGCGCAGGCGATCGCGTTGACCGCCAGCGCGTCCTCCGGACCAAGGGCGAGCGCCGCGATGAGCCGAGCCTTGAGCGCGGCGCTCGCTTCGGCCTGGGCCGCACTGCGGGCGCGAAAGGATCTCAGGCTGACGAAGCCCATGCCTCAGGCCGCCCGGCGCCATTCGGGAAAGGGATCGGACAGGTCGCGATAGGCGGCGGGTTCGAAGCGGGCGACGGTTTCAGAGCCGACGAGGCAGCCATCGAGGGCGGCGGTGATCGCGTCGCGGTCCATGCCCGTGCCGATGAAGACGAGTTCCTGCCGGCGGTCGCCCCAGACCTCGCTCCAGTTTTTGGCGAGGTGGCCCTTCCAGCCGGCCTCGTCGGGCCAGTGCCCGCGCGGCACGGCCGCCCACCAGAAGCCCATGGCCGAGACGCGGGAGATCGCCCCGGCCAGCGAGAATTCGCCGACCCAGTCCGGTCGCGTCGCCAGCCAGAAATGGCCCTTGGCGCGGATCAGCCCCGGCCAGGTCCGGTCGATGAAGGCTTTGAACGTTTCGGGGTCGAACGGCCGGCGCGCGCGATAGACGAAGCTCGACACGCCGTATTCTTCCGTTTCCGCCACGTGCTCTTCGGCGCCGTACAGCTCCTTGAACCACAGCGGGTGGCGCTCCGCCTTCTCCTCGTCAAACAGGCCGGTATCGAGGATGGCGTCGAGCGGCGCGCGGCCGTGCGAGGTCTCGACCAGGCGGGCATCGGCGTTGAGCCCGCGCACCACCGAGCGCACGAGTGCGAGCTGCTCGGCCGAGACGTCCTCGACCTTGTTGATGACGACGACGTCGGCGAACTCGATCTGCTCGACCAGCAAGTCGACCAGCGTGCGGTTGTCCTCCTCGCCGGCCGTCTCGCCGCGGTCGCGCAGGAAGGCGTTGGAGCCGTAGTCGCGCAGCAGGTTCACGGCGTCGACCACCGTTACCATCGTGTCGAGCCGGGCGACGTCGCTCAGCGCCTGACCATCCTCGTCGCGAAACGAGAAGGTGCTCGCCACCGGCAGCGGCTCGGCGATGCCGGTGCCCTCGATCAGCAGGTAGTCGAAGCGGCCTTCCTCCGAGAGCCGGCGCACTTCGGCCAGCAGGTCGTCGCGCAGGGTGCAGCAGATGCAGCCGTTGGTCAGCTCCACCAGTTTCTCGTCGGTGCGCGAGAGGTCGGCGCCGCCGTCCCGGACGAGGTCGGCGTCGATGTTCACTTCGCTCATGTCGTTGACGATCACCGCGACGCGGCGGCCTTCACGGTTGCTCAGAACGTGGTTCAGCAGCGTCGTCTTGCCGGCGCCGAGGAAGCCGGACAGGACGGTGACGGGCAGGCGGGCGTCGGGCGATGACATGCTGTCTCTCTCTCTTGGAAATGAAACAGTATAACATTTCTTATCAGGGAGGCTGTCAACAGGCGTCGTGGAGAACTGTCGACTCGTCGACACCGATGTCCGATACCGATGGCGGATGGTGGAGATCGGGTGCAACCTCGCGGCCCGATGCGGCTTTCCCGATCGGGCAGCCGCCCAGCTTTGCGAGGAGACGGTGTCGTGCGACCCTGGCGCGAACGGCCGGAAGACAGGCGCAGCTACCACCACGGCAACCTCAAGGAGGCGCTGATCGAGGCGGCACGCCGGTTCATCGCGGAGCGTGGCGTCGGCGGATTCACGCTGGTCGACGCGGCCCGCCTCGTCGGCGTCACCCCGGCGGCGCTCTACCGCCATTTCCGGGGGCGCGAAGCGTTGCTCGAGGAGGTCGCCGGCCGCGGCTTCAAGGATCTCGCCGAACGTCTGGCCCGCGCGCTCGGGGGCCGCGGCACGCCGCTGGAGCGTTTCACGCGCATGGGCGAGGCCTATCTCGCCTTCGCCGAGGAGGAGCCGGGCTACTACGCCGCGATCTTCGACGTGCGCATGCCGGGTGCGGAGCCGAGCCCGGACCGCCTCAACCCGTTCGATCTTCTAGTGGAGGCGCTTCGCGCGACATTCCCCGACGGCTTCGATGGTGTCGATCCGCGCTTCGTGGCCATGGAGGTCTGGGCGCTCTCCCACGGCATCGCCACGCTCGCCGCCTCGGGGCACCTGCCGAAGACCGGGCCGGACAAGTACGAATTGCTCCGCGCCGGGGTGCTCGCCCTGGTCCACGGCGCGGGCGTGCCGACGAAGAACCCCGAACCGGGCGCTGGTCCGGCCCCTTGAAACGGTTAGCTCGGGTCCGCATGTGAATGTCGTTCACATACCACCCCGGAGCCATCACCCGTGAGCACGTCTTCTGCCTCCTCTCCCTGGGCCGGCGGTCGCGCCTGCCGCAGCGGTCCCTTCCCCCGCCGCTCTCTCGAGATCGGCGCCGTCGTCGTCGGTTTCATCTACTGGTGGCCGCTGGCGGTCGCCTACGTTGCGTGGAAGATCGCGGGTTATCCTGCGCTCAGCCAGATGCGTGAGTATGCCCGGAGCGGCTCGTGGAGCTTCGGTTCGTCCGCCGGCGGGTCACGGTTCGCCAAGGCCTACGAGGCCGCCAAGGATCACGGCCTCTACCGCTCGGGTACCGGCAACTTCGCTTTCGACGAGTATCGCAAGAGCGAGCTCGACCGCCTGGAGGCCCGCCGTCGCGCGCTTCAGGAGGAGAGCCGTGCCTTCACTGAGTTCGTCGACGAGCTGAAGCGCGCCAAGGACCGCGAGCAGTTCGACGCCTATATGGCCAAGAAGCGTTCCGAAGGTGGTGGTTCGACCATCGACGCCTAATCCGTCCTCCACGGTCAGATATGCAACAGGGCTCTCCGCATCACAGCGGGGAGCCTTTTTCGCATCTGCGAGATTCCGCGCAATTCCATGCTGCCATGCGGTTGCCGCTCGGCATGGCTGCCATAAGTCGGGGGACGGAACCGGTTGCCGCGGCAGGCCTTCTGCAAACACGCAGATTTCCGGATCCGGCGATGTCTTCATGAGAACAGGGATCACGGCCTGATGCGGCGCAGCCATGCGATGGCCTACGGCAGCGAATTGACCGGGGACGGTGGTGCCCGCTTCGCGCTTTGGGCGCCCACCGCGAAGGACGTGGTGCTGACACTGAACGGTGCCGATCACCCGATCCCGGATGTCGGCGACGGCTGGCGCCGGACCGAGGTGACG
Organism: Methylobacterium sp. WL9; assembly: GCF_008040035.1. Taxonomy (NCBI): domain Bacteria; kingdom Pseudomonadati; phylum Pseudomonadota; class Alphaproteobacteria; order Hyphomicrobiales; family Methylobacteriaceae; genus Methylobacterium; species Methylobacterium sp. WL9. The sequence goes on along the minus strand of NZ_VRVE01000011.1, from coordinate 58,313 downwards.
GTGGTCGAGGCCGGTGCGCGCTACGGCTTCCGCATCGACGGTGATCTCGTCGTCCCCGATCCCGCTTCGCGCTTCCAGCCCGACGACGTCTCGGGCCTGAGCGAGCTGATCGACCCCGCCGCCTATGTCTGGGCCGATGGGGCCTGGACCGGCCGGCCCTGGGAAGAGGCGGTGATCTACGAGCTTCACGTCGGCACCGCGACGCCCGAGGGAACCTATGCGGCGCTCGAAGCCCGGCTCGACGACCTCGTCGATCTCGGCATCACCGCCATCGAGCTGCTGCCCCTCGCCGACTTCAAGGGCACCCGGAACTGGGGCTACGACGGTGTGCTGCCCTATGCGCCCGACGCCGTCTATGGCCGCCCGGACGAACTCAAGCACCTGATCGACACGGCCCACGGCAAGGGCCTGATGGTGATGCTCGACTGCGTCTACAATCACTTCGGCCCGGCCGGGAATTACCTACACGCCTACGCCAAGAGCTTCTTCACCGAGCGCCACCAGACCCCGTGGGGCGCCGGCATCAACTTCGACGGCAAGGAGAGCGGACGCACGGTTCGCGACTACTTCATCGAAAACGCGCTCTACTGGCTGGAAGAGTACCACTTCGACGGCATCCGCTTCGACGCGGTGCACGCCATCCTCGACGACTCCGACAAACACTTCATCGGCGAACTCGCCGAGACGATTCGCGAAAAGCTGCCGGGTCGCCACATCCACCTCGTCCTCGAAAACGAAGCGAACCAGGCCCGGTGGCTGGAACGCGACGCCGACGCCAAGCCGATCCAGCACAGCGCGCAATGGGCGGACGACCTGCACCATTGCTGGCACGTGCTGCTGACGGGCGAGGACGCGGGCTACTACGAAAGCTTCGCGGACAAGCCGGTGCAGCACCTCGCGCGCTGCCTCGCCGAGGGATTTGCGTATCAGGGCGAGCCGTTCAAAACGCTGGACAACCATCCGCGCGGAGAGCCCTCGGGCCACCTGCCGCCCTCCGCTTTCGTCACCTTCCTCCAGAATCACGATCAGGTCGGCAACCGGGCGCTCGGCGAGCGCCTGAGCCAACTGTCCGACCCCGAGAAGCTGGCGCTTGCCCGCGCTGGCCTGCTGCTGGCGCCGCAGATTCCGATGCTCTGGATGGGCGAGGAATGGTCGGCCACAGCGCCGTTCCTGTTCTTCGTCGATTTCGCGCCGGATGAGGAGCTGAACAAGGCCGTCCGCGAGGGCCGCCGCCGCGAGTTCAAGAGTTTTGCCGCGTTTGCCGACGACACGTCGGTGATCCCCGACCCGACCGAGGCCAAGACGTTCGACGACTCGAAGATCGACTGGGAGGAATCCGAAAAAGGTCCGCATCGCGGCGTCTGGGCTGACACCCGCAATCTCTTGCAGATCCGCCACCAGACCGTGGTGCCGTTGACCAAGACGGCGTTTCGCGGAGCCGAAGCCAAGCTGCCGGCGCCCGGCGTGATCGACTGCACGTGGCGCTTCGAGGCCGGGACGCTGCGCTTCGTCGCCAATGTCGGCACCGACGAGTATTCGGCGTCGAGCGAGGGCGGTCAGGTGATCTGGTCGAGCGCCCTGTCGCGGGAGGCGCTGCAATTGCCGCCCTGGACCGGTGTGTTCCTGGTTGGAGCACCGGCATGAGCGAGCACCTGACCCGGCTCGCCGACCTCGTCGGCATCGCCAGCGGCTATACCGACGCCTTCGGCAACGCCGTCGAGACCTCGAACGAGACCCGCTGCGGCATGCTCGCGGCCCTCGGCTTCGCCATGGCCACCGACGATGAGATTGCGAAAAGCCTCGCAAGCGTCGAGGCACTCCGCAACGGGCTGATTCCGCCGCTTCTGCCGGCGGAAGCGCGCCGCGCGTTGCGCGTGCCGGTCCTGGCCGACAGCACGGCCGGCTCGATCATCTGGCGTCTGCTCGACGAGCGCGGTCACGCCGTCGAAGGTCGTGCCGCTCTCTCGGCATCTGACGCCGGTCCGGGTTTCGACTTGCCGCCCCAGACGCCCGGCTATCACCACCTCACGGTGACTTTGGGCGACCGAAAGGCACAGGCCTGGATCATCGCCGCGCCGCAGCGCTGCTGGCGGCCGCGGGCCTATGCCGAGGAGGGTGCCCGCGATTGGGGCCTTGCCGCCCAGCTCTATGGCCTGCGCTCGCCGCACAATCTCGGCATCGGCACCTTCGCCGATGCCGGCCGCGCCGCTGCCGATGCGGGCCTGCGCGGTGCGTCGTTCCTGGGGTTAAGCCCGGTCCACGCGCTCTTCCCGACTGATCGCGAAAAGATTTCGCCCTACTCGCCCTCGTCGCGGCTCTTCCTCGAGACGCTCTACATCGAGCCGGGCGCGCTGCCGGGCTTCGTCGGCAGCCGCGCCGAAACGATCCTCGACGCGATGCGTCCGCGCCTCGACGCCCTCCGCGACGCCACGCTCGTCGATCACGCCGGCATCTGGGAGGTGCTCTCACCGGTGCTCGAGGCGCTCTGGCCGGAATCGGCCGCGCGCGCCGGCACGGATGCCGGCTTTGCCGCCTTTCGCAGCGAGGGCGGTGAAAACCTCGAATCCCACGCGACTTTCGAGACGCTGTCCGAGCGTTTCACGGCAGAGGGTGCGCATTGGCTTGGCGAGTGGCCGGAGGCGTTCCGGCGTGCCGGTACGCCGGAAGTCCGTGCCTTCGCGGAGAAGAACGCCGAGCGCGTCAGCTTCCACATCTGGCTGCAATACCTTGCCGACCTGCAGCTCAAGCATGCGTCGCAGGCCGCACGCGATGCCGGCATGCGTATCGGCCTCTATCGCGATCTCGCCGTCGGCGCCGATCGCGGCGGCTCCGAGATCTGGTCGCATCCCGAGCGCTTCGCCAACGGCGTCTCGATCGGCGCGCCGCCGGATCTGCTCGCTCCGAAGGGCCAGGATTGGGGCCTTCCGGCCTTCCATCCGCTCGAACTCGAGCGCGACGGCCTCAGGGCGTTCCGCGATCTGGTCCAGGCCAACATGCGCCATGCTGGCGCAATCCGGATCGACCACGCCTTCCAGCTGGCGCGGCTGTTTCTGATTCCGCTCGGCCAGTCGGCGCGGGCTGGTGCCTATGTGGCGATGCCGTTCGAACCGATGCTCGCGGTGCTGCGCCTGGAGAGCCACCGCTCGAAATGCCTCGTCATCGCCGAAGACCTCGGCACGGCCCCGGAGGGCTTTTCCGATGCGCTGATGGTGGCGGGCATCCTGAGTTACCGCATCCTCGCCTTCGAGCGGCAGGACGGCGGTGCCTTCAAGCCGCCGGCCGCCTATCCGCACGATGCGTTGACCGCGATCACCACGCACGACCTGCCGACGTTCCTGGGCTGGTGGCGCGGCGTCGACACTGACACGCGCCAGTCGCTCGGTCTCTACGATTCCGAGCGAGCCGACGCCGAACGGGCCGAACGGGTCACCGAGCGCCGCCGTCTGGCCGAAGCGCTGCATTCCGAGCAGCTGCTCACCGGCGCCGAACCACCCGATGCCGCTCCCTTCGAGGCCGCCGCCCGATACCTCGCCCGCGCGCCCTCGATCCTGACGGCCGTCCAGTACGAGGACGTCGTCTCCGAGCTCGCTCAGGCCAACGTGCCGGGCTCGACCGAAGGCCACCCCAACTGGCGGCGCAAGCTCGACCGGACGCTGGAGGCCATCGCCGCCCCCGGCGGTCCGCTCGCCAAGCTCGCGGCCTCGCTCGCCGACGAGGATCGCGGCCCGCGCTCGGGCGCCGCGCGTCTCAGTTCGGCCCCGCCGCGCGCGACCTACCGGTTGCAGTTCCACGAGGGCTTCACCTTCGCGGATGCGCAAGAGATCGTGCCGTATCTGGCGAAACTCGGGATCAGCCACGTCTATGCCTCGCCACTGCAGATGGCGCGACCCGGCTCGACCCATGGCTACGACATCGTCGATCACTCGCAGATCAACCCGGAGATCGGCGGCGAGGCCGGCTTCATCGCCTTCTCCGACGCGCTGCAGGCAGAGGGGCTGAAGCTCCTCGTCGACATCGTACCCAACCACATGGGCGTCGGCGGCGCCGACAATCCGTGGTGGCTCTCGGTGCTCGAATGGGGCGGCCTGTCGCCCTTCGCGCATGCCTTCGACATCGACTGGGAGCGCCTCGGCGCGAACCGCAAGCTCGTGATCCCGTTCCTCGGCGAGCGCTACGGCGATGCCCTGGAGCAGGGCCATCTCGAACTGAAGTTCGACGAGGCGGCCGGCGCTTTCAGCGTCTGGCACTACGAGCACCAGTTCCCGATCTGCCCGCTGCAATATCCGACGATCCTGAACCGCGCGCTGGCCGCGCTCGGCGAGATCGGCGACGACCCGTCGGCCGACGTGCTCGCCATCTCCGAGCGCCTACGCGGCATGAACGCGGAGACCAGTCTCGACCGCCGCCGCGCGCTGCCGGCCGAGGCCGAGGGCCTGAAGCAGGATCTCGCCGACGCCGTGCGCGCCTCGCCGCAGATCGCAGCAGCGATCTACCGGGCGCTGCAACTTCTCAACGGTAACAAAGACTATCCCGACACGTTCGGGCCGCTGCACCGATTGCTGGAGAGCCAATCCTACCGGCTCGCCCATTGGCGGATCGCGTCGAGCGACATCAACTATCGCCGCTTCTTCGACGTGAACTCGCTTGCTGGCCTGCGTGTCGAGAAGTCGGACATCTTCCAGAAGTCGCACGCCCTGCTGTTCCGCCTCGTCGCCGAGGGTCGGATCGACGGTCTGCGCATCGACCACATCGACGGTCTCGCCGACCCGCTCGGCTATGCCCGCGCATTGCAGGCCGCCGTCGGCCCCGGATTCTACGTGGTGGTCGAAAAGATTCTCGAGCCGGGGGAAAAGCTGCGCCCTTGGCCGGTCGCCGGCACCACCGGCTACGACGTGCTGAACCAGCTCGACGGTCTCCACGTCGATCAGGCGCTGAAGCCGCGGATCAAGCGCTTCTACGAATGGGCCACCGGCGTCGACGAGCCCTACAAGTTCCAGCTTCGCGCGGCGAAGGCCGAGATCCTCGAGATCAGTTTCGCCAGCGAGCTCGAAGTGCTCGCCGCCGACCTGAAGGAGATCGCGGACGCCGACCGGCGCACCCGCGACTTCTCGATGAACGCGATCCGGCGCGCGCTGATCGAGATCATCGCCCGCTTCCCGACCTATCGCAGCTACTTGGCCGGCGATCTCGACGAGAGCGACGTCGAAGTCGAGGACGTGACGCTGATCGAGACCACGGTGCGCAAGGCTAAGCGCTGGAGTGCGTTGCCGGACCGCTCTGTGCACAACTTCGCTGCCGATGCGCTGATCGGGCGGATCGATACGACGGGCACCGCCCGTCCCGATCCGCGGGTGATCCTGCGCTTCCGCCGCCGCTTCCAGCAGCTCACCGGCCCGGTCATGGCCAAGAGCCTGGAGGATACGCTGTTCTACCGCTTCAGCGAGCTTTTGGCGCTGAACGAGGTCGGCGGAGATCCGGGCGAGTACGGCATCGACGTACCCCACTTCCATGCGCTCCAGGCCGCCCGCGCCCGCGACTGGCCGAACGCGATGATCACGACGGCGACGCACGACACCAAGCGCGGCGAGGATGCCCGCTCGCGCCAGCTCGCGCTGTCGGAGCTGCCCGAAGAGTGGGCCCGCGCCTGGGATGCCTGGCGCCGCGCCGCGACGCCGCATCTCGCCACCATCGAGGATGAACCGGCGCCCGACCGCAACGACCAGTGGATGTTCCTTCAGGCGATCCTCGGGGCGTGGCCGCTCGAACTGCTGGACGGCGACGACGCGGGCGCGATCGAAGACTTCCGCAAGCGCCTCGACGCCTACGCCGAGAAGGCCTTACGCGAGGCCAAGCGGTTCTCGAGCTGGGTCAACGTCGACGAGGCCTACGAGGGCGCGGTGCATGCGCTCTTCGCCAAGCTGATCGCGCCGGGCTCGGATTTCCTGGCTCGTACGCGGCCCTTCGCCAAGCGCCTTGCCCATCTCGGCATGATCGCCGGGCTCGGCCGCACGGTGCTGAAGGCGACGCTACCGGGCATCCCAGACATCTATCAGGGCACCGAATTCTGGGACTTTTCGTTCGTCGATCCCGACAACCGGCGGCCGGTCGATTACGGCGCGCGTGCCGGTGCGCTATCCGAACAGGGTGCGCCCGCCGAACTTCTGGCGCACTGGACGGACGGCCGTGTGAAACAGGCGACGCTGACGAAGCTGCTCGCAGACCGGGCCGACAGGCCGGCCTTCTACGCCGATGCCGGCTATCAGGCCGTCGCAGCTTCCGGGGAGCATGCAGACCACGTCGTCGCGTTCCTCCGATCGGAGAACGGCGGCGGAGAGGGCGATCTGCTGGTGGCCGTTCCGCGCCTCGTTGCCCGTCTCGTCGGCGACACTGTGTGGTCGGCTGAAGCGTTCGGGGGAACGCATCTGCCGGTGGCGGAGGGTAGCCGCTGGACCGACATCGTCGGCGGCGCCAGCCACGCATCGGAGAACGGGCGTCTCGATCTCGGCACGCTGTTCGATGCGCTGCCCTACGCCGTGTTGAAGCGAACCGCCTGAGCCTGACCGACTTATACCAGTGGCTTTCGAGGCTTTGCCCCGGAAGCCATCCGCCGCGCGAGCGGCGATGCGCAGTTGCGCTTGCCAACGGCCGATCGCTCGATGAGCCGATCTCTCTACGGCCGCCGGTATCACCACCATGTCACGACGACACGCCAAAGACGCGTGCCGAGGGAGGCCGACCATGAACGCACCGACCACGCCTAAGAGCGCCGCAACGCGCACCGACGCCGGAACGGTGGGATTGCCGGCCGCGCTGGCGCCGCGCGCCGAAGGTCCGCGGATCTACAACCTGTTTCCGCTCCTCGTCGGCACGGTCTCGGCCTGGACGGCGGAACTCCCGCGCATCGCCGGCCTCGGCTTCGACTGGATCTACCTCAATCCGTTCCACCAGACCGGCGGCTCGCGCAGCCTCTACGCCGTGCAGGACCCCGACCGTCTCGACGAGCGTTTTCGCGACATCGACGGAACCTCGGACGACGAGCAGATCGTCCGCTTCTGCCGCGCGGCCGAGGCGCAGGGCGTCGCCGTGATGACCGATCTCGTGGTGAACCACACCGCCGACAACGCCCGCCTGCTGCAGGAGCGGCCCGAGTTGTTCATGCGCGACGGCGAGGGAAAGCCGGTCAGCCCCGGTGCCGTCGATCCGGACGATCCTTCGAAGAAGACCGTCTGGGGCGACCTGATCGAGCTCGACTACCATTCCGAGCACGCGCGCCACGAACTGACGCGCATCTTCGATGCCTACATCGCCAAGCTCCAGGGCCTCGGCGTGCGTGGCTTCCGCTGCGATGCCGCCTACAAGGTGCCGGCCGAGGTTTGGCGGGCGCTGATCGAAGCCACCAAGACGCGTGAGCCGGCGACCTTGTTCGCCGCCGAGACGCTCGGCTGCACCTTCGAGGAGGCGCAGGCGACGGCCGGCGCCGGCTTCGACTACCTGTTCAACTCCTTCGCCTGGTGGGATCTCAAGGCGCCCTGGGCGCTGGAGCAATACGACCGCCTGCGCGTCATCGCGCCGTCGATCGCCTTCCCCGAGAACCACGACATGCCGCGCCTCGCGGCCGGCACGGGCGGTGGGCCTGAGGCGATCGCCGCGCATCTCAAGACTCGCTACGCGCTCTCGGCCTTCTTCTCGGCCGGCGTGCTGATGCCGATCGGCTACGAGTGGGGCTATCGCCGCGCGCTGCACGTCGTCGACACGACGCCGGGCTCGCGCGAGCACGATACCGGCATCGATATTTCGGCCTACGTCACCGCGATCAACGCCCTGAAGGCCGAGCTGCCCTCGGCCAACGTCGAGGGTGCGCAGGCGCGCCTCTCGTCGCCCGACGCGGCCTACGTTGCGCTGTTCCGCACCGATACCGGCCACGCGGCCTCGGCCACCCATGGCACCCTAGTGCTCTACAACCCAACGAATGCTCCGGTGCCGGTCGATGCCGGCCGGCTGATCGCGCGGACGGGCGGCCGGCTCGGCGCCTTCGTCGATCGCACGCCCGACGCCGATCCGATCGCCTTCCACCCCGGCGCCGGCATCGACCTGCTGCCGGGCGAACTGCGTATCCTCGCGGCCGACGCCCCCAGCGAAAAATCCGCGCCAAAGCCGACATCGCCTGACGGCGAGGGCCGCGTCGTCATCGAGGCGGTGACGCCGGAAATCGATGGCGGCCGATCGGCGGTGAAGCGGGTCGTCGGCGAGTCCGTGAGCGTCGAGGCCGACATCTTCTCGGACGGCCATGAGATCATCGACGCCGCGGTCCTCTCGCGTATCGTCGGCGAGAGCGAATGGCGGCGCGACCCGATGGTCTTCGTCGACAACGACCGTTGGGCGGGCCAATTCCCGCTGGAGCGCAACGCCCGCTACGAGTTCACCGTCGAGGCTTGGCGCGACGGCTTTTCGTCCTGGGCGCGCGACACGCTGAAGAAGCGCGACGCCGGCGTGGATGTGAAGCTGGAGACGGTCGAGGGTGTCGAACTCGTCCAAATCGCCGCCGACTTTGCGACGGGGCGTGACAAGGAACGGCTCGCCGCCCTCGTTTCCGCTCTCGCCGCCGAGCAGGAAGCCTCGCCCGCTGTCCTCGGCAAAATCCTGGCGCCGGATTCGGCTGCCCTGATCCGGCGCAACGCCGAGCGCGTGAACCTCTCGCGTTATCCGGTCGACATACCTGTCATCGCCGATCGACTCGCGGCCCGCTTCTCGGCCTGGTACGAGATCTTTCCGCGCTCGCAATCGGGTGATCCGAGCCGGCACGGTACTTTTCAGGACGTGGTCCGGCGCCTGCCTGAGATCCGCCAGCTCGGGTTCGACGTGCTTTACTTCACGCCGATCCATCCGATTGGCCGCACCAACCGCAAAGGCAAGAACAACACGCTGAAGGCCGAGCCCGGCGATGTCGGTTCGGTCTACGCCGTCGGCGCGGCCGAGGGCGGCCACGAGGCGGTGCATCCCGAACTCGGCACGCTCGACGATTTCCGCCAGCTCGTCGCCGCCTCCCATGCTCACGGCATGGAGATCGCCCTCGATTTCGCGATCCAGTGCTCGCCCGATCACCCCTGGATCAAGCAGCATCCGGAATGGTTCGAGTGGCGGCCCGACGGCACGTTGAAATTCGCCGAGAACCCTCCGAAGAAGTACGAGGACATCTCGAACGTCAGCTTCTACGGCGGTGCGCTGCCAGGGCTCTGGACCGAGCTTCGCGACATCGTGATGGGCTGGTGCGCGCTCGGCGTCCGGATCTTCCGCGTCGACAACCCTCACACCAAGCCGATCCCGTTCTGGGAGTGGATGTTGCGCGAGGTGAACGGCCGCTATCCCGACGCGATCTTTTTGGCCGAGGCCTTCACCCGGCCTAAGATGATGAAGAAGCTCGCCAAGGCCGGCTATCAGCAGAGCTACACCTACTTCACTTGGCGCAACACGAAGCAGGAACTCATCGACTACTCGGTCGAGCTCGCCGGCGAGATGGGCGAGTACTACCGCCCGAACTTCTTCGCCAACACGCCGGACATCAATCCGTACTATCTGCAGACCAGCGGCCGGCCGGGATTCGTGGTGCGGGCGACCCTCGCGGCGACGCTCTCCTCGGTCTACGGCATCTATAGCGGCTTCGAGCTGTGCGAGGCCGCGCCCTATCCCGGCAAGGAAGAGTACCTTCACTCGGAAAAGTATGAGTTGAAGGCCTGGGACGAGGATCGGCCCGGCAACATCCGCGAGCATATCGTCAAGCTCAACCAGATCCGTCGCGACAATCCGGCGCTGCAGGACTTCCGCAACGTCGTCTTCACCGGCGCCGACAACGCCAACATCATCGCTTACGCCAAGATGACGCCGGATGGCGACAACTGCGTCTTCACGATGGTGAACCTCGACCCGAAGAGCCGGCAGGAATGCTCCTACGAGATCCCGCTCTGGCTGTTCGGCCAGCCAGATGACGGTGCGCTCGAGGTCGAGGATCTGCTCGAGGGTTACACGTTCGAACTGCGTGGCCGCGGCCATCGCATCGCCCTCGATCCGGCCGAGCGTTCTTGCGTGATCTGGCGCCTCAGAGTGCCACGGCGGGTTGCGCAATAGGTGCGGGCGTGTAACCCGGTGCGGCGCGACACAGCACGGCCTTTTCAGGTCGCGCTAACGCCAAGATCAGCGGTCAGAACCGCGCTCGCCGCCTTCGTGCCCGGATCTCGATCCGGGCCCCAAGGTCGTCAGAAATGCTCCCGAACCGAGACTGAGGCAGCGACGCGATGATCGATCGCAGCGATCCCCAATGGTACCGCGATGCCATTATCTACCAGATTCACGTCAAGTCGTTCTTCGACTCGACGAATGACGGTATCGGTGATTTCGAGGGCCTGACGCAGAAGCTCGATTACGTGCGTGACCTCGGCGTCACCGCGATCTGGGTGATGCCGTTTTATCCCTCGCCGCTCCGCGACGACGGCTACGACATCGCCGACTATCGCGAGGTCAACCCGTCCTACGGGACGATGGAGGACTTCCAGCGGTTCGTCGCGGCGGCGCACGAGCGCGGTTTGCGGGTCATCACCGAGCTCGTCATCAACCACACCTCGGACCAGCATCCCTGGTTCCAGGCCGCCCGCGAGGCGCCTCCCGGCAGCCCCGAGCGCGACTTCTATGTCTGGTCGGACACCGACACGCCGTATTCCGACACGCGCATCATCTTCCTCGACACCGAGACGTCTAACTGGACCTGGGATCCGGTCGCCAAGCAATATTTCTGGCACCGCTTCTACAGCCACCAGCCGGACCTGAACTTCGACAACCCGAAGGTGCTGGAAGCCGTCATCGAGACGATGCGCTACTGGCTCGACATGGGCGTCGACGGGCTGCGCCTCGACGCGATCCCCTACCTGATCGAGCGCGACGGCACGAATTGCGAGAACCTGCCGGAGACCCACTCGGTCATCAAGGCGATCCGCGCGGCACTGGACGAGAGCTACCCGGACCGCATGCTGCTGGCCGAGGCCAATCAGTGGCCGGAGGAGACCGCGCAGTATTTCGGCGACGGCGACGAATGCCACATGGCGTTCCACTTCCCGCTGATGCCGCGGATGTACATGGCGATCGCCCGCGAGGACCGGCACCCGATCACCGACATCATGCGTCAGACGCCGGAGATCCCGGACGGCTGCCAATGGGCCATCTTCTTGCGCAACCACGACGAGCTGACGCTCGAAATGGTGACGGCCGAGGAGCGTGATTACCTCTGGTCATTCTACGCGGCCGAGCGCCGTGCCCGCATCAATCTCGGCATCCGCCGCCGCCTCGCGCCGCTCTTGGAGAACGACCGGCGCAAGATCGAGCTGATGAAGTCCCTCGTCCTGTCGATGCCCGGCACGCCGGTGCTCTACTATGGCGACGAGATCGGCATGGGCGACAACATCTATCTCGGCGACCGCGACGGCGTGCGTACGCCGATGCAGTGGTCTCCGGACCGCAACGGCGGCTTCTCCCGCGCCAATCCGCAGAAGCTGTTTCTGCCGTCGATCCAAGACCCGATCTACGGTTTCGACGCGATCAACGTGGAAGCCCAGACGCAGGCCCAGACCAGCCTGCTGAACTGGACGCGGCGCATGATCGCGATCCGCAACAACTCGACCGCGCTCGGTCGCGGCACGATCCAGTTTCTCTACCCGTCGAACCGCAAGGTTCTGGCGTGGCTCCGTGAGTTCGAGGACGAGCGCATCCTCTGCGTCGCGAACCTGTCGCGCGCACCCCAGGCTGTGCAGCTCGACCTGTCGGACCTGCGCGGCGCGATCCCCGTCGAGTTGACCGGCGGCTCCGAGTTCCCGGCGATCGGCGATCTGCCCTACCTGCTGACGCTGCCGGCCTATGGCTTCTACTGGTTCTCGCTCAGCTATTCCGACACCGGCCAGATCGGCCCGCAGCCGCTGACGCCCGAGCTGTTCACGCTCGTCCTCACCGGCGGCGTCGAGAGCCTGATGGCGGGCCGCGAGCGCACGGCCTTCGAGCGCACCGTGATCCCGCCGTTCCTGGCCACCCGCCGCTGGTTCGGTGCCAAGGGTTCGCGGATCAAGAGCGTGCAGGTCACCGACTGCGCGACCCTCGAAGTCGGCGGCGAGCCGCGCTTCCTGTTGCCGCGTCTGAAGATCCAGCTCTCGAACGGCGACACGCACGATTATTTCGTGCCGGTCGGCGTCGACGAGGGCCGCGAGGACGAGACGCTTCTCGAACACGCCGTGGCACGCGTCCGGCGCGGTCCGCGCACCGGCCTGCTCTATGGCGCGGTCGCATCCTCGGATTTCCCGATTTGCATCGTGGATGGCATGCGCGAGGGTCGCGAGATCCCGACCGAGCGCGGCAAGCTCGTCTTCGCGACGACCGAGGCCTACGACCATGAGGTCACGTTCGAGCCCGGTGACGTCCGCCGCCTCTCGGCAGAGCAGAGCAACACCTCAATCGCCCTCGGCTCGAAGGCTATGCTGAAGATCCTGCGCCGTCTGCAGACCGGCACGCACCCGGAAGTCGAGGTCGGCCGCTTCCTCACCGAGCAGGCGCATTTCCCGAACACGCCGCAGCTGCTCGGCACCCTCGAACACGTCGAGGCCGACGGAACGCGCACGGCGCTCGCCGTGCTGCAGGGCTTCGTGCGCAACCAGGGTGATGCCTGGACTCTGATGCTGGAAGGCCTGCGCCGGGACTTCGACATCCTGGTTCTCGTTCCGGAGAGCGAGGCACCGAGCCCCGAAGAGGCGTTCAAGGATCATCGCCGCTGGGCGGAGCTGCTGGGGCGCCGCACGGCCGAGCTGCACAAGGCTTTTGCCATCGAAACCGACGACCCGGCCTTCGCGGCCGAGCCGTTCGGCGAGGACGATCTGGCGACGCTCGTCGCGGATGCGCATGCGCAGGCGAAGCGCGCCTTCACCGGCTTGGCCGCCGTCGCGGCCTGGGCGCCCGGCTCCGCGAGCCAGGCGCTGGCGGGACGTCGCGCCGAGGTCGAAGCGCTCATCGAACAGCTATCCGAGCGCCCACCGATCGGGGCCTACAAGACCCGCATTCACGGCGACTTCCATCTCGGGCAGGTACTGGCCTCCGAGGGCGACCTCATCTTCATCGACTTCGAGGGCGAGCCGTCGCGTCCGGTGGACGTGCGGCGGGCGAAGTCGACGCCGTTGCGGGACGTCGCCGGCATGCTGCGGTCGTTCGCCTACGGCGCCGAGACTGTGGTGCGCGAGATCGCGGCTCGCTTCGGCGACAGCGAGGAGCGGGCCCGGAACGCAGCCATCGCCTGGCGTGGCATGATCGATGCGGCCTTCCTCGAAGGCTACGCAAGTGCCGTCGCCGGCAGCCGCGCCGCGGTCGCGGACGGTTCGACCTTCGAACAACTGCTGCGTCTGAGCCTCATCGCCAAGGCGCTCTACGAAGTCGACTACGAGATCAACAACCGTCCGGACTGGATCGAAATCCCGGCACGCGGGGTTCTCAACATTCTAGACGAAGCCAAGCGAAGCTAAGGGAAGACCCCACTGAATGACGGATGCGGACGAGAAGCTCGCAACGAAGGCTGCCACCCCGGTGACCAGCACCCCGGTTGCGGATGGAGCGTCCCGTGACCTCGGCTCGCGGACCGGCGCGGCACAGTCGGGTTCGGTGACGCCGAAGGCGTCGTCGCCCTCGCGCGCGACGACGCTGCATCACGATGCGATCGCCGCCATGATGGGGGCCGATCATGGCGATCCCTTCGCGGTGCTCGGCCCTCATCAGGTGAGCGAGGGCCGTTGGGAGGTCCGAGCGATCCTGCCGGAGGCCAAGGGTGCGACGCTGCTCGTCGGCGGGCAGCGCGTGCCGTTCGAGAAGGCGCATCCCGAGGGCTTTTTCGTCGCCACCGTCGAGAGCCAGGGCCGGCCGCTCTACGAGATCGCGGTCGAGCAGTGGGATGGCAGCGAGCGCCGTCGTTTCGATCCCTACGGCTTCGGCACGACGCTGGAGGCGCACGACATCGAGGCGCTGCGCGAGATCGGCTCGAACGTCACCTACAAGGTGCTCGGCGCGCACGAGCGCAAGCAGGACGGCATCGACGGCTATCGTTTCGCCGTCTGGGCGCCGAATGCGCGCAAGGTCAGCGTGGTCGGCGACTTCAACGAGTGGGACGGCCGCCGCCACCCGATGCGGCTCTGGCAGAGCGGCGGGGTCTGGGAGCTGTTTGTTCCTGGGCTGAAATCCGGCCAGACCTACAAGTACGAGATCCGCGGCCCCGACGGTGCGCTGCTGCCGCTCAAGGCCGACCCGGTCGCCTTCCGCGCCCAGCATCCGCCGGAGACAGCGTCCGTCCTGCAGGGCGGACACGAGCCGGTCTGGCATGACAAGGCCTGGATGGCTTCGCGTGGCGAACGCGATCCGCGCCATGTCGCGATCTCGATCTACGAGGTCCATCTCGGCTCATGGATGCGGGTGCCCGAGGAGGGCAACCGTTACCTGACCTACAAGGAACTCGGCGAGCGGCTGATCCCCTACGTAAAGGAACTTGGCTTCACGCATATCGAGATGCTGCCGATCACGGAATTCCCGTTCGACGGCTCATGGGGCTATCAGGCGGTCTCGCTGTTCGCGCCGTCGAGCCGCTTCGGCACGCCGGACGAATTCGTCGCGTTCGTGAACACCGCGCACGAAGCCGGTATCGGCGTCCTGCTCGATTGGGTGCCCGGCCACTTCCCGCTCGATGCCCACGCGCACGGGATGTTCGACGGAACGCATCTCTATGAGCATGCCGACCCGCGCCAGGGCTTCCACCAGGACTGGGGAACCTACATCTACAATTTCGGCCGCTCGGAGGTCTCGTCCTTCCTCGCCGCCAACGGCCGGTTCTGGCTGGAGCACTACCACCTCGACGGCCTGCGCGTGGATGCCGTCGCATCGATGCTCTACCTCGACTACTCGCGCCGCGCCGGCGAATGGGTGCCGAACCAGTACGGCGGCAATGAGAATCTCGACGCCATCAACTTCCTGCGCAAGACCAACGAGGCGACCTACAGCCACGCGCCCGGCACGATCACGGTCGCCGAGGAGTCGACGTCCTGGCCGGGCGTCTCGCACCCGACCTACACCGGCGGCCTCGGCTTCGGCTTCAAGTGGAACATGGGGTGGATGCACGACACGCTGAAGTTCATCAGCGAGGATCCGATCCACCGCCGCTACCACCATCACAACCTGACCTTCGGGCTGCTCTACGCCTTCAGCGAAAACTTCGTGCTGCCGCTGTCACACGACGAGGTCGTGCACGGGAAGGGTTCGCTGCTCGGCAAGATGCCCGGCGACCGCTGGCAGAAGTTCGCGAACCTGCGCGCCTATTTCGGCTTCATGTGGGGGCATCCCGGCAAGAAGCTGCTCTTCATGGGCGGCGAATTCGCTCAGGAGAAGGAGTGGAACCACAACCAGTCCCTCGACTGGCATCTGCTCGAAGACGGCCTCCACAATGGCGTGAAGGATCTGATCCACGATCTCAACCACGTCTACCGGGCGACGCCCGCGCTGTATTCGCGCGACTTCGAGCCGGAGGGCTTCCAGTGGCTGGTTGCGGACGATCAGGACAACAGCGTCATCGCCTGGGCTCGGAAAGGCCAGAACGAAGGCGAGATCGCGATCGTCGTGTCGAACTTCACGCCCGTCCCGCGCGACGGCTACCGCGTCGGCGTGCCGGCCGGCGGCTTCTATCGTGAGGCGATAAACTCCGATTCCGAGCGCTACGGCGGCTCGAACGTCGGCAACATGGGCGGCCTCCACGCCGAGGCCGTTCCGAGCCACGGCCAAGCGCACTCGCTGAGCCTGAAGCTGCCGCCGCTCGGGACTCTGATCTTGGTCAGAGAGAGTTGAGCACTACAGTAGAGAAAGAAATTTCGACTACGGGGGGTCGCTTTCGCAGGTCCGCGAGCGCGACCCCAATTCCAAGTTTCAAAACTGCTCGGTCTTGATCATCAATCGGGTCGAGCCGGAATATCCATAAACATCACCAAGAAGCGACAGCAGTTCCTTCGCGAGATCGGCGTCTGACATCTCATCGAGGTGATAATCTCTCCAATAGTTGGGGGATCGGCCCGGTGCGGCAAACCCCGCGGCCTGAAGCCTCGCGACGCGCTGCGGTGTCAGCACGACGGCAAGCGCCGGCCAGCTTTCAGCCGATTGCGCCTCGCAAAACAGAATGCGCATCGGAGATTTCGGCGCGCACTGTATGTATCCGATCCCAACATCAAAGACGGTATAGACCCGGCGCTTTGCATTGATGCGGAGGCGCTGAAGTTCGGCCGCGACGATCCCTCCATACTGCGCCAGCACATCTTCGCGCGTCTCCGCCTTGAGAGGAGGTGGCTCGGCTTTGAACTCACAGGTCCGAATGGAGAATGCTCGCATGGCCGGGGCGTCGTTGACGGAACCGGCAAGATTCTGTGAAGGCCCGTTTCGTGGAGGGCAAGGTATGTCTGCAATCCAATCCGTATTGATTTCCAGGTCGGTGGGATTGGCCTCGTAAGCTCGAGTCAGCACTTCGAGGATCTGTTCGGCGACCACCGCGTACGACATCGGCGCCGGAAATGTTCGGATGTAGTTCCCGAAGCTGCGATCGAGAGACCAGCCAAGATTACCAAGCATTTGGAGGCGGTTGGGATCGAGAACCGCCGCAAGGGATGGCTGCATGGTCACACCGCCCGCTTCGCAGTGCAGAGAATCATCAGGCACGCGACGGCATTGGACGTACTTGTTGCCGTCCCAGACGGTGACGTAGCCGACCCGTCCGGGCCGCACGAGCACGGTGATATTCGCCAGCGCATCGGCGATCGGCGGCGCAGTTTCTGCCGACACGGCAACACAGGTCGCGATCATCACGCACAGCGCCCAGCCGTACTTGGAAAAGCGCATGTCGGTCTCGCATGTGATGTCGGCAGGATCGACGCCTCCTCGGACGTCGCGACCCTTTCAAGAGACCACATGCGGCAATGAGTCGTCAAAGAGCGTTCAAGTCACCAAACGGTCATACTGCTCAGAATGACTTAAGCAGCCTGCCAACGCCGCGGTGCATTGTTGCCGAAGGCTCGCGCATACAGTGCACTGTAATCGAGCGCCGCGCCGTTCCACCCACGATCGCGCGACATCGCCGTATGCCGCATGGCATTCAGTCGCTTCTTGCGGCCGAAGGCGTCGATCGCCCGCCGCACGGCCTGGGTGAGGCCGCCCACGGACGCTTCGCCGAAGCTGAAACCGGTCACCTCATCCTCGACGGTATCGGCGAGCCCGCCGGTGCGGTGGACGATCGGCAGCGAGCCGAAGCGCTGGGCATAGAGCTGCGCCAGCCCGCAGGGCTCGAAGCGGGATGGCATCAGCAGGAAATCGCTTCCTGCGAAGACGCGCCGGGCGTTTTCTTCGCTGAAACCAATATGGACCCCGACTTGGCCCGGATTGCGCTCGGCGAGGCCGCGGAGTGCCTCCTCGAAATGACCCTCGCCCTGGCCCATCACCACCAACTGTCCGCCCTCGGATAGGATCGTGCGGGCAGCGTCGAGGCTGAGGTCGATGCCCTTCTGGTGCACGAGCCGCGAGACGATGGCGAAGAGCGGGCCGCGCGAGACGGCGAGGCCGAAGCCCTGCCGCACGGCCTCGGCATTCGCCGACTTGCCCTTCCAGTCGCCGGCCTCGAAGCGGGCGGCGAGATGTGGGTCGACACGCGGGTCCCAGCTCTCGTCGATGCCGTTGAGGATGCCGGCAAGCTGGCCTTGCGCGGCGCGGGTGCGCAGCAGTCCGTCCATGCCGCAACCCGATTCCGGAGTGGTGATCTCGCGGGCGTAGGTCTCGCTGACCGTGGTGACCTGTGAAGCGTAGTAGAGCCCGGCCTTCAGGAACGAGAGCTGTCCGTAGAACTCGACCCCGTCCACGCGGAAGGCGTCCTCCGGCAGCCCGAGCCGATGCACGGTCTCGCGGGGAAACAGGCCCTGATAGGCGAGATTGTGGATGGTGAGCACGCTCGGCGTACGCGCTCCACGCCATGCGAGATAGGCCGGCGCCAGCGCCGTCTGCCAGTCGTTGAGGTGCAGGAGATCGGCGGACCAGGCCGGATCGGCTCCACGCGCCAACTCCGCGGCAGCGAGACTTAGGCGGGCGAAGCGCAGATCGTTGTCGTGGAAATCGCCTGCGGCGTTGCCGTAAGGTGAACCGTCGCGGTCGTACAGGTCGGCCGACAGCAGGATATAGATGCCGAGGCCGTCCGCGGTCTCGACGAAGCCGAGATTGCACGGCGGCACGTCGGCGAAGCCCGGCAGATGCGCGACCACCGCGATGTCGCCGCAGCTCTCCACCACCTGCCGGTAGCCGGGAATCAGCACCCGGACGTCGTGGTGCTTGCGCAGGGCACGGGGCAGGGCGCCGGCGACTTCGCCGAGCCCACCCGTCTTCACGAAATCCGCCATCTCCGGCGTCGCGAACAGAACCCGGGGCGCGAGCGATGTGCGGTAGGTGGGAACGGCAACGGGCGAGTTGCCACCCGAGACCGGCGGCCGGCCGATCTCGATGGGGGTCTGGCTGACTGTCTCGTGGTCGAGCCCAGGCGTCGGCATGCGAACGGTCCCGTGTTGCAACGGACTCGTTGCGTTGCACAATCCAGGCCATCTTCTAGGTTAACGAATCTGCCACGTCTCTCGCACCGCAGCATTTTTTGCGATCAGATCTCTATGTGCGGCATCAGGATCACGCCTTCGTTGGGAGCGATGTTTAGTTCGCCGGCTTCGCTTGCGCCCGAGCGTCCCGATCGGCTCGATAGCAGCACGGCCCAGGTCGTGCCGGCCGGCAGCATCAGCCGCCGCTCGCAGTCGCCGAAGTTGAGCACGATCCGCACCGTCACATCGCCCTCGAAACGCTCGTAGACGAACAGACCTTCACGCAATTCTGCAGCCGATGAGACGGTGCGATAGCCGCCGACCGAGAGCGCGGCGTGGTCGCGCCGCAGGTGGAGCAGGCGGCGGTGCAACGTCAGGATCGAGCCGGAATCGTCGCGCATCTCGTCGATGTTGCGCCGGGCGGCATCCGTGCTGAGCGGCAGCCAGGGCTCGACTGTCGAGAAGCCGGCATGGAGCGTATCGTCCCATTGCATCGGGGTGCGCTCCGGGTCGCGACCGTGGCCTGGCTCGTTCAACTCCCAGGGGTCCTGCACCCGGTCGGGCGGAATCACCACATTCGCGAGGCCGATCTCATCGCCGTAATAGAGCGTCGGCGTGCCGCGCAGCGTCAGCAGCAGCATTGCGGCGATCCGGGCCTGCGCCTCGCCGACGCGGTCGGTGATGCGGGGCCGGTCGTGGTTGCCGAGCACCCAGTTCGGCCAGCCGCCCACGGGCAAGGCCGCCTCGTACTCCTCCACGAGGGCCGCCACCGACTCCGCTTCCCATGCCGTGCTGAGAAGCTGGAAGTTGAAGGGCAGGTCGGCGCCGGTGAGGTCGTCGCCGTAATAGGCGACGAGCCGCTCGATCGGCAGGTAGATCTCGCCGATCAGCACGCGCTCGCCGTGCTCGCGCAGCACCGCCCGCATCCCGGCGATGATGTCGAACACCTCCGGCCGGTCGCAGGAATAGATCTGCTCGAAGCGGTTGATCTCGGGCAGGTCCGGCACGAAGGCCGGATTAAGCGGATTGTCGCGAAACCCCTCGTCCTTGATCAGGTGCCAGATCACGTCGACTCGGAAACCGTCGACGCCGCGCTTCAGCCAGAAACGCAGCACGTCGTGCATCGCCGCCCTGACGTCCGGGTTGCGCCAGTTCAGGTCGGGCTGCTCGGGCAGGAAGGCATGGTAGTAGTACTGCCCGGTCGCCGCATCGCAGGTCCAAGCCGGGCCGCCGAAATTCGAGAGCCAGTTGTTGGGTGGGCCGCCGTCCGGTGCCGGATCGCGCCAGATGTACCAGTCCCGCCTCGGGCTGTTTCGCGATGCGCGGCTCTCGGCGAACCACGGGTGGGCGATCGACGAGTGGTTCGGCACAAAGTCGAGGATGACCCTCAGCTTGCGCCGATGGGCCTCCGCGATGAGCTCGTCGAAATCGTGGAGCGTGCCGAACAACGGATCGACGCCGCAATAATCCGAGACGTCGTAGCCGAAATCCGCCATCGGCGAAGTGTAGAACGGCGAGATCCAGATCGCGTCGACGCCGAGCCAGGCGAGATAGTCGAGCCGTTGCGTAATCCCGCGCAGATCACCGACACCGTTTCCGTCGCTATCTTGGAACGAGCGCGGATAGATCTGATAAACGGTCCCGCTCTTCCACCAGACCGTGCCGGACATGCGAGACTCCCTGCCGAATCCTGAGACTGCACGGCTCAGGCTTAGCCGGTGTAGGCGGCCGAGGCGAGCCGCCGAATCAAAAGGCTTGCGCCGAGCTTTCACCACGTACGATCGGAGCGATGCCGCTGGCCCGTCCGTGCAGAAAGCGTTCAAACGTGCGCCGGCAAGGTCAATTCGTCGGTGGCGGGTTGCGGTCTGTGTCGACTGAGACACAGATGGGCGGGCACAGCGCCTGTAGTGCAGGGTTGTACTATGACGACGTCTCGACAGAACCACGAAGCTGGACACACCATGCCGGACCAGAACTCTGGAGCCGACCACCGTCGACAGAAGCGCGTGAGGCATCCGGAATCCGATCGCGCTCCGGCGGCGACGAAGGGGGACTTGACGATGCTGAACGAAGCTCAGGCCGGCCATGAGCCGACGGGCGGTGCGGACGCGTCCGCGTCGTCCTCCGCCAAGTTTGCGAAGGATTCCGCGGCGACGCGGGCACTCGCCAAGGAAAAGCTCTTCAACGGCGATTCCGTCGTCGAGCTGCGCGAGGCGATCCGGGCAAAGCTCGTCTACGCGCTCGGCAAGACACCCGAGAGTGCCCGCGATCGCGACTGGTTCGCGGCAACCGCCTTGGCGCTTCGCGACCGCGTCATCGACGCCTGCCACGAGGGAACCGGCGGCAAGGTCCCGGAGAAGCGGGTCTATTACCTCTCTCTCGAATTCCTGATCGGCCGGCTGCTGTCGGACGCGATGAACAATCTGCGCCTCGTCGAGACCACCAAGGCGGCCCTGAAGGATCTCGGCGTCGAGTTGACCGAGGTCGAGGAGGCCGAACCCGACGCCGCGCTCGGCAATGGCGGCCTCGGCCGCCTCGCCGCCTGCTTCATGGAGAGCATGGCGAGCCTGTCGATCCCGGCGATCGGATACGGCATCCGCTACGACCACGGCATCTTCCGCCAATCGATGGAAGACGGCTGGCAGCGCGAGGCGCCGGAGACCTGGCTCGAGGAGGGCAACCCCTGGGAGTTTCCGCGGCCGGAATCCACCTACCGGATCGGCTTCGGCGGCCATGTCACGATGTCAGCGAACGGCGACCTAATCCGCCGCCACTGGCACCCTGCCGAGACCGTCAACGCAGTGGCCTACGACATCCCGGTCGTCGGCTGGCGGGGCAAGCACGTGAACCAGCTGCGTCTCTGGAAGGCCGAGGCCGACGCTCCGGTGGAGCTTGCCCGCTTCAACCACGGCGACCATGTCGGCGCGGTGGCCGGGCGCGCCCGGGCGGAGTCGATCTCGCGCGTGCTTTACCCCAGCGATTCCTCGGCCGAAGGCCAGGAATTGCGCCTGCGCCAGGAATACTTCTTCACCTCGGCTTCGCTGCAGGATCTCGTGCGCCGGCACCTGAACGAGCGCGGCGACCTGCGTTCGCTGCCGGACCACGCCGCGATCCAGCTCAACGACACCCACCCCGCCATCGCCGTGCCGGAGCTGATGCGCATCCTCATGGAGGAGCACGACTTCTCCTACGAGGACGCTTGGCACGTCACCACGAACACCCTCGGCTACACCAACCACACGCTGCTGCCCGAGGCGCTGGAAACTTGGCCGGTCGAGCTGATGGAGCGACTGCTGCCGCGCCACATGCAGATCATCTACCTGATCAACTGGACCCATCTCGAAGAGCAGGCGAAGCAGGGCAAGAGCGACTCCGCCCACGTCGCCGCCGTCTCGCTCATCGACGAATCGCACGGCAAGCGCGTGCGGATGGGCCATCTCGCCTTTCACGGCTCCCGTCGCGTCAACGGCGTCTCGGCCCTGCATAGCGAGTTGCTGAAATCAACGCTGTTCAAGCCGCTCCACGATCTGGAACCGGAAAAAATCGTCAACAAGACCAACGGCATCACCTTCCGCCGCTGGCTGCACAACGCCAATCCCGAGTTGACGGCCCTGGCCGTGGAGACGGTCGGCGAGGGCGTCCTCGACGATCCCGAGTTGCTCATCGGCCTCACCGACTACGCCGATGATCCGGATTTCCGCAAACGCTATGCGGCCGTTCGGCGTGCCAAGAAGCGTAAACTCGCGCAGGTCATCGTCGAGCGTACCGGCATCTCGGTCGATCCGTCGGCCCTGTTCGATGTCCAGATCAAGCGCATCCACGAATACAAGCGCCAGCTCCTGAACCTGATCGAGACGGTCGCGCTCTATCAGGCGATCAAGGAGGCTCCGCACAAGGACTGGACCCCGCGGGTCAAAATTTTCGGCGGCAAGGCGGCGCCGAGCTACGTCCAGGCCAAGCTCATCATCAAGCTGGCGAACGACATCGCCCGCACGATCAACGACGATCCCGACGTCGCCGGCCGGCTCAAGTTGGTCTTCCTGCCGAACTACTCGGTGAGCCTAGCCGAAGCGATCATTCCCGCGGCCGACCTTTCCGAGCAGATTTCGACCGCCGGCATGGAGGCCTCGGGCACCGGCAACATGAAGCTGGCGCTAAACGGCGCACTGACCGTCGGCACGCTCGACGGGGCCAACATCGAGATCCGGGACCATGTCGGCGCGGACAACATCTTCATCTTCGGCCTCGACGCCGCTGGCGTGCAGGCACGCGTCACCGAGCATGCCTATGCACAGCGGGCGATCGCAGCATCGCCGCGGCTCGCCAAGGCGCTCGATGCCATCGGATCGGGGATGTTCTCACCGGACGAGCGGGGCCGCTTCGGCTCGCTGGTCGACGGCGTGCGCTATCACGATCCCTACCTGATCACCGTCGACTTCGATGACTATTGGCGGGTTCAGCGGGAGATCGACGCCGCCTGGAAGCGTCCGGCAACCTGGTGGCGTGCGGCGATCTTGAACACCGCGCGTATGGCGTGGTTCTCATCGGACCGCTCGATGCGCGAATATGCGGCGGAGATCTGGCGGGTGAAGGTCGCCTGACCACAACGCTGTCCGACCAAAGGGCCCGCCGCGATCCGTCGCCGCGGGCCTTTCTTGTCAGAGCGTCGGGTCGAGCGGGATGGTGTAGCAGCGCGCGCCGACGCTCGCGGCGAGTACTTCGACGGCGCCGACAGTCGCGGCGCGGCCCGAGACATGGACCGCGTCGTTGGCACGCAGCATCGGGATATGGGCGGTGAGCGGGCCGGGCTTCACGTCCGGCGGGCGCTGCCGGTTTCGGTCGGCGACCGTGACGATGCGCGCCACGCCGGTGGCCCTCAGCCAGTCGAGTGCCGGCTGCATGTAGAGGTCGAGCGGATCGCGTGCGCCGACGACGAGGGTCTGCTCGCGGGCCGGCTCGATGTAGCGGGCCGCCCGGGCGATGGCCCAGATACCTGCGAAACCCGCCTCGTCGGCGACCAGCACCAAACGGCCGCCGCCGGGCCGGTATTGCCCGCGACCTACCGGCCCCTTCACGCTGACCGGCTTGCCGAGTTCGAGCTCACCGGCAAACGAGCCTCCGACCACGCCGGCTTCACAGCCGATATGGAAGACCAGTTCGTTGAGTTCCGCGGCGCCGTCCACGCGCAACGACGGCGTCAGCGTGACGGGATGCCATCCGGCCATGGTCAGCACGACCTGATGTCCCGGCTGGAAGGGGAGGGGGTTGGCAAGCGTCACGATCGCCTCGACCACGCCCGGGCAAAGCCTGCTGATCTCGGTGATGCTGCCGCTGCGCTTGACGGAGTCCGCGGCCGGCTCCGGCTCGCCGGGGGCGTGCATCGGGTTTGCGGCCGGCAGGGTAAGCCGCATCGGCTCGGGCCGGAAGCCGCGCGGCTCTGCCCGGCGCCCGGATGGCGCGGCGCCCTGGCCGGACATCGCCGTTCCGTGAAGCCCTTGCATCGGTGTGATCATGCCGTCTGTCACGGCAGCGTCGACCGGAGTGTCTCCCGTGGAGACACGCACCGACTTGCCGTTGACGACGAGTGAGCAACGGGCGCTCATGGCCGTCTCCCGCTTCGATGAATGACGTTGGACGCGTGTCGATCGGGTCAGGCGGAGGGATGCAGCAGCCTGTCGACCAGGGTCGCCCAGCGATCGCGAACGGCACGCGCTTCGTCTCCAAGCGTCTGATCGGCATCGTCGAAGCCGACGCAGGCTCGCAGGCTGGCATTCTCGCGGCGCTCGGCCATGAGCACGGCCTTCAGAAGCATCATCTCGGTGCGCAGCCGCGCGATGTCCGAGGGAGGAGCATCGGTCTCGTCGATGCCCGGGGTGATCGCGGCAGGTTGTGCCGGTTCGAGATCGGGCATGACCGTCCTGACGGCCGGCGTTGCCCGCATGCGGATCGGCCGCGCGATCAGACGCCGCACGACGTCAGAGCCGTGACCGTATCCCGTCCGCCGCGCCGCCTCGGCCATTGCACCGTCTCCGCAAACCATCCGCCGACCGCGTCGAGCGCGATCCTCGTGTCTCCACAGGACTTTGGGGTGACATGGTTAAGGGAGCTTTAAGCCGCCCGCCGCGAGCCGGCGGCCCCCGATCATCCGGCGATGTGCTGTGCGATCTCTGTCGCCGAGCCCGATCAGGCCGCCTCCGGGGCGGCTCCGACGAGCTGGCGAGCCTGGAGCACCGTCATCGGCTCGCCGAAGGCGGCACCCTGCGCATAATCGCACCCGACATCCTGCAGGCCCTGCGCATCGGCCTCGGATTCCGCACCCTCGGCAACGATGGCCAGACCGAGTTCCTGCGCCATCCTGACGATCGACCGCAGGATCGCGGTACGGCCGGAGCCCATTTGCCGAACGAAGGTATGGTCGATCTTGATCGTGTCGAAGGGGAAGCGCTGCAGGTACGACAGGGCGGAATAACCCGTGCCAAAATCGTCAAGCGACAGACCGGCGCCGAGATCATGGATACGCGCCAGCATCTGAGCCGCGTATTCCGGATTCTCCATCACGAGGCTTTCGCTGAGCTCCAGCTTAAGCGAGCCCGGCAGCACACCCGAGCGTGCCAGAACCGTCTTCACGTCGTGCAGGAGGTCGTGCCGCAGAAGTTGACGGGACGAGATGTTGACGGTCGCGAAGATCGGAGGCTCGACTTCGAGCGAACGCTGCCACGCCGCGAGTTCGAGGGCCGTCCGCTCAATGGCGAAGTTGCCAAGGTTGACGATAAAACCCGTCTCCTCCGCCACCGGCAGGAAGGTCGAGGGCGGGATGCGTCCGAGTTTCGGGTGATCCCAGCGCAGAAGCGTCTCGAAGCCGGCGACGGTGCGATCCTCGAGCCGCACGATCGGCTGAAACAGCACCTTGATCTCGCCGCGCTCCAGCGACTTGCGCAGGTCGCTCTCCAGCATGAGCCGGTCCGAGCGCTCGTTGCGCATGGTCGCCCGGAAGACATCCGTGCGGTCACCACCGCCGCGCTTGGCCTGGATCATGGCCATCTCGGCGTTCTTGAACACGTCCTCGCGCTTCGGTGCCGCATTCCCCTGGCCGCCTTCGTAGAGCGCGATGCCGACGGAGACGGTCAGGAACACCTCGCGGTCGGCATAGGTCACGGGGGTGGCGATCGCACGGCGGATCATCTCGGCGAAGGAGAGGATGCGGTCGGGGTCGCGCTCGGATTGCAGGATCACGGCGAACTCGTCGCCGGCTACCCGAGAGAGCGTGTCCTGCGGCCGCAGGAGTCGGCCGAGCCGGCGCGAGAGCGTCAGCAGGATCGAGTCGCCGGCCGATAGGCCGATGGCATCGTTGATCGCTTTGAAGCGATCGATGTCGAGCACGATCACCGCCGGTTTAAGGCGCTGGTCCTGTCCCGCGAGGGCCAGGGCGGCATCGAGCCGGTCGTAGAACAGCTCGCGGTTCGGCAGGCCGGTGAGGCTGTCGTGCACCGCGTCGTGCAGCAGCCGCTCCTCCGCGGTCTTGGTCTCGGTGACGTCGGCGATGGTGCCGACGATGCGCACCACTTCTCCATCGGTCCCGATCACCGGTCGTGCCTTGAGGCGGTACCAGTAGTAGGGGCCCGAGGCGGAGCGCAGCCGGAAATCGTGCAGGATGCGTCCGCGCCGCTCCTCGATCACCGTATCGAGTGCCGCCGAGTAGCGCTCGACATCGAACGGATGCAGTAGCCCCAGCCAATTTGCGGCAGGACCTTCGAGCGCCCCGCGCTTGAGGCCGAGCTGGCTCTCGATCTCCTGCCCCGCGAAGACGCGGTCGCCCGGTACGTCCCAATCGAACACGATGTCGCCGGCGCCCGTCAGCGCCAGGGCCCGGCGCTCCGTGTCGGAGACGAGGGCGTGGCTCATGCCGCTGCCGGCGAAGGCGTGCTGCATCACCGTGAAGCCGATCAGCATCACGATCAGCACGAGGCCGCCGATCAGCGCCGGCTGCACGATATCGGAGCCGATCTGTCCGGTGACGGTGAAGGCCGCGGCCACCACCCAGAACAGCAGCAGCAGCCATGTCGGAATCAGCAGGATGGCCCGGTCGTAACCGTTGTGGACGGCGAGGTAGAGGATCAGCAGCAGGCCGACGCCGGCCACCGCAGCAATCGAGATCCGCGCTACGCCGGCCGCCACCGGCGGGTCGAAGGCGGCGAGCCCGACGAGCCCGGCCAGAAAGGCCAGCCAGAAGAAGGCGACGTGGCTGTAGCGCACGTGCCAGCGCGACAGGTTGAGATAGGCGAACAGGAAGACGAGCAGCGTCGCCCCCAGTACCGCCTCGGCGGAGGCCCGGTAGACCCGCTCGACCACCTCGGTCGTCGGAAAGACGCGCTGAAAGAACCCGAAATCGATGCAGGCATAGGCCAGCACCGCCCAAGCCAACGCCGCGGCAGCTGGAAAGATGATCGCGCCCTTCACCACGAAGATGATCGTCAGGAACAGCGCCAGCAGGCCGGCGATGCCGATGATGATGCCCTCGTAGAGAGTCAGGCCGCTGGTTTTTTTGCGATAGGCATCCTGGTCCCAGAGGTAGACCTGGGGGATGTTCGGTCCCTTCAGCTCCGCGACGTAGGTGATGGTGGTGCCGGGATCGAGGGTGATCAGGAACTGGTCGGCGTCGGTGCTCTCGTCGCGGTCGGGGCGGATGCCCTCGCTCGCCGTGATCGCGGCGATGCGCGATCCGCCGAGATCCGGCCAGACGACCCCCGAACCGACGAGACGGAAATGCGGGGCGACCAGCAGCCGGTCGATCTGCTCGTCGGTGTCGTTGGTGAGCGCGAACACCATCCAGTCCGGCCGCGCCCCCGTCTCGCGCGCCTTGACGACGATGCGGCGCACGATCCCGTCCTTGCCCGGCGCCGTCGAGATCTGGATGAGGTCGCCGTCCGAGCGGTAGCGCTCGATCGTCGGCGTCAGGTCGATGGCCGGCGCATCGAGTTTCACGCGTACGGCTTCGACCGCCTGCGCGGGCAGAGTGAAGCCGAGGGCGCCCAGGAGCGCCGTCAGCAATGCGAGAACGAGGGGGATCTGGCGCAACGGGACGTTTTCTTGGGGGCCGTTTTGCGACCGTGGCACGGGATCGAGCGAGCCGGACAAGTGGTATCGGTGCGGCATTCCCCGAGCAAGGCGGCGAGCCCCACGGCGCGGGAGTGCCCACCGCTCAAATGCCGCGACACCCGGAGACGGGTCGCGCGGATTTGCGGCCAAAACAAGCCGCGACCAGCCTTCTCTCCTAGGGATGGGCCTTGCCTCCCTTCCCGCAACGACCGCCAAGCGGTTAAAGCCGGAGGCATGAGCCCGTCCTCCGTCAGCCTGCTGCCCCTGCTCGCCGTGCCGCTCGCGGCCGTGACGAGCGCCGTGCTGATCGTATTGCTCATGCCGCTTTTGCGGCGCTACGCGCTCGCCCGCCCGAATGCGCGGTCGAGCCACGCCGTCCCGACGCCCCAGGGCGGAGGCGTCGCGATCATCGCGGCGACGGTCGTGGTCGGCACGGCCCTCCTGATCGCCGAAACGAAGGCGCTGCCTTCTACGGAGGCTGTCGTGCTGATGCTGTCGGTCACCGCCCTGGCCATCGTCGGCGGTCGCGACGACGTCCGGCCTCTGCGGGTTTCGATCCGGCTCGGACTGCAGGTGGCGGCCGTGGCGGCGGTCATCATCGCAACCGGCGGCCGGCTGTTTCCGGCCATGCCGATCGTCCTCGAGCGCGGGATCGAGGTGCTTGCCGGCCTCTGGTTCGTGAACCTCGTCAATTTCACCGACGGGCTCGACTGGATGACGCTGGCCGGCATGGTGCCGGTGACCGCCGTGCTCGTGCTGCTGGGCTATGCCGGTGTGCTGCCGGTCCTGCCGACGCTCGTCGCGGCCGCTTTGCTCGGCGGATTTCTAGGGTTTGCGCCCTTCAACCGACCGGTGGCGCGGCTGTTCATGGGAGATGTCGGCTCGCTGCCCGTCGGGCTGTTGATCGCCTGGCTGCTCTATCGTCTCGCGCTCGATGGCGGTTTCGCTGCCGCGATCCTGCTGCCGCTCTATCCGGTCTCCGACGCTACGCTCACCCTGCTGTGGCGACTCAAACGGGGCGAGAAGGTCTGGCAGGCCCATCGCAAGCACTTCTATCAGGTCGCCACGGTAAACGGCTTCTCGGTGCCGGAAGTGGTTGGATCGGTCTTCGCCGTGAGCGTGCTTCTCTCAATGTTCGCAGCCGCGAGCTTGCTTTGGCCTTCCTGGGGCATCACCGTCGCGGCGCTCGCTGCGGGCGGAGGCCTCGTCGTCACGCTTCTGCGCCGGTTCAACACGCCGGTCGCGGGATCCGAAGCGGATCGGAATCAGAGGAGGGCTTCGGCATCGTGAGCGGACCTCTGATTGCTCTCACAGGCGCGACGGGCTTCATCGGGCGGCATCTGCTCACCGCGCTCTCCGCGCGCGGATTTCGCGTGCGCGTGCTGCTCCGGCGGCCCGTCGAGGTGCCTGAGGGGGCGAGCAGCGCCGTCGTTGGCGACCTCGCGCGGCCGATCAACATGGCTGCCGCCCTCTCGGGCGTCGATGCGGTCGTCCATTCCGCCGGGCTCGCCCACGCCATGTCGGGCGCGCCCGAAGACGACTTCCGCAGTTCCAACACCGAGGCGACGAAGCGCCTCGCCGACGCGGCAGAACGCGCAAAGGTCCGCCGGTTCGTTTTCCTCTCCTCGATACGGGCGCAGACCGGCCCGAGCGCGCCGGTCCCCGTTCTGGAGAGCGATACTCCCGCACCGACCGACGCGTATGGCCGCTCCAAGCTCGCGGCCGAACAGGCGCTCGCCGAAACGGGCCTCGACTGGGCCGCCCTGCGGCCTGTCTTGGTCTACGGCGCCGGCGTGAAAGGCAACATGGCAGCGCTGATGCGGCTTGCGCGCTCGCCTTATCCGCTTCCGCTGGCGAGCCTCGCGGGCAAGCGCTCGCTCGTTTCGGTCGAGAGCCTGTCGGCCGCGGTCGCCACCGTGCTTCATGTGCCGGGGCCTCTTTCACGCCCGCTCATCGTCGCCGACCCAGACCCATTGAGCCTGCCCGAAATGCTCGCGGCCCTTCGCAGCGGGCTCGGCCGCGGCGCAGGACTGCTGCCGGTACCTGTGCCGCTGATTGGTCTCGCCTGTCGTCTCACCGGGCGAGAGGAGATCTTCGATCGGCTGTCGGGGTCGCTGGTCGCAAGCTCGGATGGGTTGGCTGCGCTCGGTTGGCGGCCGTCCCAGACGTCGCGAGATGGTTTGGCGGCGCTTTCACGCGGCAAAACTGCCTGAGCTTCGGCCTCAGGCCGTCGAGGGTTGAGGCTCCAACGCTGACGCCTCCATCGCAGGCGGCCCGATCGGTTCCGGATCGGCATTCGGTATCTTGCGGTCGCGAAGGCGAAAATCCGGGATCGCTTCCTCGAAGACGGTCTCGGCGGCCTTTCGGTCGCCGCTCGCTACAGCCGCGCGCAGTCGCAAGATCCAGCCTTCGAGCACCGGCCGGTCTGCGAAGACGGGCTTCGCCGCCATCACCCCGTCGATGCCGGCGAGGCTCACGCGCGGCTCTTCCTTGGCAAACAGGATCTCGCCCAGACGTTCGCCGGGCCGTGCGCCCGTGACTGCGATTTCGATGTCTTCGCCCGGCTCGAAGCCGGCGAGACGGATCATGCGCTCGGCCAGTTCCCGGATTTTCACCGGCTGGCCCATCTTGAGCACGTAGACGGCGGCACGCTGGTCCGACGCCGCGTCCCGGATGGTGCGCGCCTCGCCGTCGGCGTGTGAAGCGGCCGTCAGGACGAGATCGCACGCCTCGCGCACGGTCATGAAGTAGCGGACCATCTCGGCATGCGTCACGGTGACGGGGCCGCCGCGGGCGATCTGCGCCTTGAACACCGGCACCACCGAGCCGGCCGAACCGAGCACGTTGCCGAAGCGAACCGCGATGAGGCGGGTCGGCTCCGGTCCCGCCTGCTCGGCGTCCAGCGCCTGGGCCACCATCTCGGCGAAGCGTTTGGTCACGCCGAGCTGCGAGACCGGCTCGATCGCCTTGTCGGTGGAGATCATCACCAATGCCCGGGCGCCAGCCGCCACCGTCGCGTCGGCGACGTTGATCGAACCGAACACGTTGGTCTTGATGCCCTCGACCCAGTCGCGCTCGAGATACGGCACCTGCTTCAGCGCAGCCGCGTGGAAGACGTAGGTCGGCTTGAACTCGGCCAACAGCGCATGCATCCGCTCGCGGTCGCGGATATCGGCGAGCGCACCGGTCACGACGGCGTCGGCGTTCAGGATCGGCGGGTGGTTGAGGATGCCGTGCAGCGCCGGTTCCGAATTCTCGATGACCAGCACGGCGCTGGCCCCGAAGGCGACGGCGCGGGCGCAGATCTCGGAGCCGATCGAGCCACCGCCGCCGGTCACGACGACGCGGGCGCCGGACAGGAATTTTTCCAGCCGCGGCCGGTCGATCGCCACGGTGGGGCGCAGCAGCAGGTCCTCGATCTCCAGGGGGGCGAGTTCGGCGTCGCGCATGCCCTCACCAAGGCTGGTGACACGGGCGAGCGGCAGCCCGAGGCGGCGGGCGCGGGCGATGAGGTCGTCCGGCTCGGCCTCCGGCGCCAGGGCGCTCGGCGTCGCGACCAGCCGGCGCACCGGCATGCCGCGGTTGGCGAGATCGGCGATGACGCGCTCAAGATCCTTGAAACCGCCGAGTACGGGCACGCCGCGCATCATCTGTCCGGCTTCGTCGGCGCGCGGCGACAGGATACCCTTCGGCGAGAGCCGGCGCACCGAGCCCGACTCGATCGCGCGCAGCACGGTCTCGATGTCTGCGCCGCGCCCAAGCAGCAGTGTCGGAGTCGTGGCGCCCCGCGCCTGTGTCTGCCGGGAACGTGCGTATTTCAGGTAGCGGAAGGCGAGCCGCGGCCCTCCGAGCAGAAATACTTGCAGCATCCAATAGAGGATGATGGCGATCTTGCCGAAGAAATAGAAACCGTAGAGATTCTCGGAGACGAGCACATAGTCGAGAACCAGCAGCGTCAGCGCCAGAACGCTGGCGGCGCGTACGATCCCGGCGAGGTCGGGCAGCGAAGCGAAACGCCACTTCGTCCGATAGAGCTTGAACCAGCCGTAGACGATGCCGGCGAAGGCCAGCAGCGGCGGCAGCAGCCAGGGGAGCGCATGCATCCGCTCGGCGAGCTGGTCGCCTTGGAAGCGGAACACGAATGTGAGGATCACGGCAGCGGCGGTCGCCACGAGGTCGTGGACGACCATCACCGCCGTCTTGAGAATACGCTGCTGCATCGTGCTTTCGAGGCCGCTGGCGGTATCGGCGCGGCCTTCCCCGAAGTCAACGCGCGAGACGGATCAGGTCAGGGCGCGCACGGCCTTCGCGACGGCCGCATCGGTTTCGTCGAGATCCGGCGCCTCGATCCGGCGGTAGCGGGCCTGGATCAGACCGAAGGCCCCAAAGGCGAAGTGGCCCGCTGCGACGATCCCGAGCAGAATCCATCCATAGGGCTGTGCACGCAAGGCTTGGAAGGCGCCGGAAAGTCCTTTGGCGTCCGACGAGGCCTGGGTCCAAGCCGCGGTGAGGACGAAGCCACCGATGATCAGGAAGGCGACGCCACGGGCGGCGTAGCCAAAGCGGCCCAGTGTGCAAGCCCAGCGTCCCACCGCCCCTATCGGCAGCGAGAGCCGGTCCGCGACGTCACCCTTCCAGGCCTTGACCGCATAGCCGATGCCGGTACCGGCGACCCCCAATCCAACCAGGCCGACGAGCCATGGGCCGAAGGGCTGGTCGAGAAGCCAACGGGTCCAGTCTCGCACGCCGTCGCCACCGGCCGAGGCCCGTCCGATGCCGAAGGCGAGGCTGCCGGCAGTCACGGCCAAAGCCAAATAGGCGACGGCGCTGATCAGGTGACCACCGCGCACCAGAAGGGCTTTGGGTGACGACCCGCGCCGGTCGGCATCGGTCACCGCTTCGACGAGCCGCCAAGATGCAAACCCGAATAGCCCCAGCGCGATGAGGCCGACGAGTACGGCACCGAACGGACCGCCCAGTACGAAACGCAATGCGTCTTTGCTGTCTCCTGCCGATCCGCCATGGCCGAAAGCCGCGAGGACCGCCAGGGCTCCGACGACGCAGTAGACGGTGCCGCGAGCGCCGAAACCGAAACGCGCCAAGTATTCCAGGGTGTTGTCGTCTCGGCTCCACGACACGCCGGCTCAGGCCTCCCGTTGCGGTTTGCCGGCGAGCGCGACGTAGAAACCGAGGCCGTCTTCGGCCGGAAGGGTCTGGAGACGCTCGATCCAGCCGCGGCGCTTGGCGTCGAGCAGCAGGCGCCCGACCGGCTGGAACAGCGTCTCGCCGCCTCCCTCGGGCGGCGCATCAAGCCGGATCGCGACCGTCTTATTCTTAGCGAAGCGGCTGCGCTGCAGCATATCGTTCAGCGAGGCCTCGGCCTGCACCCTGGGTGCGCCGCGCAGGTCGAGCACGGACTCCGCATCGGTCACCCCGAGGCCGCCGCGCAGCTTGTTGGCATAGAAGTCTTCGAGATGGGGCAAGGGCGGCGACCTGAACTTGACGCGGATCTGGGCAGAGAATGATTCAGAACGTCACGCGGGCATAGACATCCGTAACATGGACAATGCCGCCGAAATCGGGAAGCCCAATACCGTGACCGACCGCGGCGGCGATCAAATCCGGCTCGCCGTTCCGGCTCTCGGCCTCGATCCGGGCGCGCCCTGATATATGATGGCCGAAGCGGCGGCACTGTCTTGTCGGAATCGGCCTTTGGCCCGCGATCGATGTTCAGGGTCGATGGCGACGACGCATCGGCTACGAGAGCCGGATCGGAGGCATAGCCGATCGCATCGGATCGCACGACGACCTCGGTGATCGACGAAGCGTCGTCGAGAGCCCTGCTGAGCATGGCCAGCCCGGGGCGAATGCTACAGCCTCTGCGTTCGGCGAGATCGTCGGGCCGCGTGGGCGTGAGGTTCCGAGCGATGCGCTGAGCCTTCCGCCGGTCGGCGACATCGGCATCGCTACACTGCCGAAAAGCTTCCAGCCCTCGCTGTCCGATTTGGACCGGGCTCAGGCCCGACCTTCGGCGACGGTCATGCGGTCGTCGCGTCTGGCGACAACGACCGTCGCGGCCTCTTCCATGAAGGCCGCGACGGTCGCATCCCAAGAAACGTCCGCAATGTCGCGGACGATAAGGCTTCAGCCGTGCACGAGCACGTTGCGGAACTGCCAGGGATCACTCTCGTCGATGTCCTCCGGGAACAACCCGGGACGCCCGGAAAGCGGAGTCCAATCGGTATAGACGCCGACGACGGGACCGAGATACGGGGTCTGGACTTCGAGGCAGCGGCGGAAGTCGATTTCGTCGGCTTCGACGATGCCGGCTTCCGGGTTTTCAATAGCCCAGACCATGCCAGCGAGGACGGCGGACGTCACCTGCAGACCGGTGGCGTTCTGGTAGGGGGCGATGCGGCGGGTCTCCTCGATGGAGAGCTGCGAGCCGTACCAGTAGGCGTTCTTGGCGTGACCGTAGAGAAGCACACCGAGTTCGTCGATGCCGTCCTCGATCTCGTTCTCGTCCAGGATGTGCTGTTTCTCCTGCACCTTACCGGCGTTGCCGAACATCTCGTGAAGTGAGAGCACGGCGTCGTTGGCCGGGTGGTAGGCGTAGTGGCAGGTCGGGCGGTAGACGGCCTGATCGCCCTGGTGGACGGTGTAGTAATCCGAGATCGAAATCGCCTCGTTGTGGGTCACGAGGAAGCCGAACTGCGATTGCGCGGTCGGGGTCCAGGAGCGGACGCGGGTGTCGGCGCCAGGCTGCAGCAGGTAGATCGCGCAGCGCGAGCCCTTCTCCTGCTCGCGGGCGTTCTCGGGCTTCCAGGTCTCGTGCGTGCCCCAGCCGAGCTCGGCCGGCTGGTTGCCCTCGGAGACGAAGCCCTCGACCGACCAGGTGTTGACGAAAACGCCCTGGGGTTTCGGATGCTTGGCGCGTTGCGTATCGCGTTCGGCAATATGGACGCCCTTGACGCCGAGCTCCTGCATGAGGGCGGCCCAGCCCTCGCGGTTCGTAGGCTCGGGCGTGTCGGATCCGACATCCTTGGCGACGTTCAGCAGGGCCTGCTTCACGAACCACGAGACCATGCCGGGATTTGCGCCGCAGCACGAGACGGCAGTGGTGCCGCCGGGCGCGGCGCGGCGAGCGGCGAGGATGTTTTCGCGCAGCGCGTAGTTGGTGCGGTCACCCTGGCTCAGCGACTTGTCGAAGTAGAAGCCGGTCCAGGGCTCGGCGACGGTATCGATGTAAAGCGCGCCCAGTTCGCGGCAGAGCTCCAAAATCGCGCGCGACGAGGTGTCTACCGAGAGGTTCACGCAGAAGCCCTGGCCGCCACCCTCGGTGAGGAGCGGCGTCAGCACGTCCCGGTAATTGTCGGCGGTGAGCGCGACCTGCTCGAAGCGCAGATCGTGCTGATCGGCCAAGCTCTTGTGGGCGTCCGACGGGTCGATGACGGTGAAGCGGGCCTTGTCGTATTCGAAGTGCCGCTCGATCAGCGGCAGAGTGCCGCGGCCGATGGAGCCGAAGCCGATCATCACGATCGGCCCGGTGATGCGGCCGTGGATCGGCCAGTCGGTCTGCGTGCCACTTGTCACGGCGCGGTCACTCCTCGATGGATCGCTCAGTAGGGGAGCGATGTCCTTGCTTACGGGAAATGACGAGCGGATGACGCCTCATTCCCCTCCGGTCAACCGCGTGAGCCATGTCATTCTTGCAGAAGTATGAAATCGAAACCGCATCGACATGATCCCACTGCAATGCGGACGTGACCGCGTCGTAGTGCCGGTCCTCAACGGGGCGCATATATTGCGGTGCAACATCAGAGCGAAGCGGGATGTCCCCGCATAGCTGCTCGAAGGGGACCACCACCATGTTAAGTCTCATGACCGCCAAGGAAATCCGGCCGGAGTCCGACAGCCTCGACCGCGACCCTGGCATCATCAGCCTGATCGCCGCCTTCGCCCGCTTCACGGCCCGTCACACGGCTGCGACCGTCCGCTCGGTTCGTACCTTCAATCAGCGGGCCAACGAAGCCGAGGTCTTCAGCTCCTCCACCGCTTGGCCCTACAGCCACCGCTCGAAGTGATCCGACGCCAACAGCGCGAACCGGCCTCTTAGGTCCGGCCGCACCAGGAAACGCCCGGGCGCTCCCGTTCACGGGAAGTCGTTCATTTCAACTCAAAACAACGCTCATACCGTTCGGACGCATCTGCGCATTGCTCCGCGCGATCGATAGCGCCGTGCAACGCAAACACGACGGCCTCGAAGCCTATCGCCCACCGGCTTTTTGAGAAGCTCCGCGTCGACAAACCGACGTTTCTTCGGCGTGGCGTACTGTTTTGTCGCAGATCGTCTGCAGGAAACTGCGAGACATTTCTCCAAAACATGCTTTATTTTCACCATCCGCCTCGGCCAGAGCGTTGAGCGGACCGTTATCCCTGGCGATCGTACCGCACAGTTTCGCGACAAGCGAATTCAATATGCAACGTGACCTCGTGAGACGGGTTGCCATACTGGAAACCGGCGCTTGCTTGAGCTTGCTGCACCTGAGTGTCGATTCATATTTATGATAGGCGCCGCGCGCACAGCTTGAGACGAGGGCGAGCCGGCGTTTGCTTGCAGAGTTCCGTGAGCCGTATTCTTCTCGTCACCTTCGGCACGCGCG
Organism: Methylobacterium sp. WL9; assembly: GCF_008040035.1. Taxonomy (NCBI): domain Bacteria; kingdom Pseudomonadati; phylum Pseudomonadota; class Alphaproteobacteria; order Hyphomicrobiales; family Methylobacteriaceae; genus Methylobacterium; species Methylobacterium sp. WL9. The sequence goes on along the minus strand of NZ_VRVE01000011.1, from coordinate 21,892 downwards.
GCGACATACTGCCGTTCTGCGTACTCGGGGCCGCCCTGCAGCAGCGCGGCCACAGCGTGCGCTTCGTAACGATCAGCGATTATCACGGTACCGTACGGCGGTTCGGCCTCGATCCTGTCGATACGGGGGCCGGCTTCGAGGAGACGCTCAGCGACCCGCGCTACGAGGCGCTTTTTCAGAACTACTTCTCGGTCGGTCTCTCTGCGATTCCACGTATCCTGGCATTACGCAGGACGCTTCTGGGTCAGCTCACCGACCTTCTTCTGCTGACACGCGACGAAGTCAGCCGATGTGATCTCGTCGTCTTCAACGCGTTTGCGTATTTCGCCGGGGAGGTTGCCCTCGAGACAGGCAGACCGGCGATCCGGGTGATGTGCCAGCCCCTCCTTCCGAGCAAGAAGGAACCGCTCTCGGTGTTCGGCGGGCGCCCCCTCGGAAAAACCGGCAACCGCTTGAGCTACGAGGCGCCCCGTCTCCTATCTCCTTTGCTGGCCAGGGCTTTTGCCGAGCGAAGGCTTCGTATGGCCGGCGGCCGGCGCTGGCGCGTCTTCGCCAATCCCTTGACGGCGAATTTGCGCCGCATCCACCATCTCGCCGCCTTCAGTCCCACCCTCAGCCCCGATCCCGGGGACTGGCCCGTTCCTGTCACAGCGACGGGACCCTGGACGGCAGCGCCCAGGGCCGTCGGCGGCCTGCAGGACTATCTGGAAGCCTTCCTCGCGCGCGGCCCGGCGCCGGTCTATGTCGGCTTCGGCTCCATGCTGTGGGGAGGCAGGCGCAACACGGATATCGTCCTCGAGGCGTTGAAGATCTGGGGCGGCCGCGCCATCGTCAACGTCGGCGCCGGCGGTCTCCGCCTGCCGGATTGGAGCGCTTTGCCACCGAACCTGCAAGCGACGACCCAGGCCGATCATGCGCTGCTGTTTCCACGGGTCAGGGCCGTGGTGCATCATGGCGGCGCCGGAACCACTGCAGCTGTCTTGCGCGCGGGCCGGCCGAGCGTGATCCTGCCCCTTCTCGGCGACCAGCTCTACTGGGGCAGGCGTGTCGCCGCTCTCGGAGCTGCCGAAGCGCCGATTCAACTGAATCAGATCACGGCCGAGGATCTCGCAGGCCGCATCGCACGGGCCTGCTCAAATGCGGACATGGCAGCCGCAGCCGCACGGCTCTCCGCTATCCTGGCACGGGAGCCCGGTGTGACGGCGGCTTTGGACTACGTCGAGGCTGTTCTCGCGGCATGAACCGCACAGTCCTCATCCGGCGTCGATTTCAGGCGGCCTGTCGTCGCGCCTCTGCGGCCACGGTGTCGGCGCCAAGCGACGGGATCGGCGCGAGAGCACCGGTCGGATGCAGGATGCCGCCTGCCCCGTCGAGTGCGCCGGCCACGAGCTCGAGGCCGAGGAGGCGGGCGCGCTCGAACGGGCCGGGCATGAACAGCCCGGCGGCCCGAGCCGGCGAGAACCCGAAACGGGCGTAGTAGGGCGCGTCGCCGACGAGCAGCACGGCGGCATGTCCGAGTACCCGTGCTTGTCCGAGCGCGACGCGCATCAGGCGCGTGCCCAGACCGCAGCCCTGCATCGTCGGATCGACGGCGAGCGGGCCGAGCAGCAGGGCCGGACGGTCGCCCGCGCCGACATGCCAGAGCCGTACGGTGCCGACGAGGCGGCTATCCGCACCCTCGGCCGAGAAGCTGAGGTCGTCGGCCGGACGACGGCCTTCGCGCAAACGCACGGAGGTCTTGGCCCAACGGTTCTGGCCAAAGCAGGCATCGAGCAGGCACTCGCGGGCGCCGATGTCGGAGGCGATCTCGTCACGGATCTGGATCATGGCCGTACCCTCCCAAGGTCCTGGCAATCGGGAAGATCAGCCCTCGCGACCTGCCGCGTGCGGCAGGCGTCCGGGAACTGCTGTGGTTTGCGCGAATGCGGATGAAGGTTGGGTGAAGCGGAGCCCGTTCCGCACCGGTCTCACCCAGAAAATCAGATCACGATCTGCTTGAGGGGCGGGAAGCCGTTGAAGGCCACCGCCGCGTAGGTCGTCGTGTAGGCGCCGGCACCATCGATCCAAACCTTGTCACCGATCGAGAGCGAAACCGGCAGCGGGTAGTGGTTCTTCTCGTAGAGCACGTCCACCGAATCGCAGGTCGGGCCGGCGACGACGCAGGGCGCCATGCGGTCCTCGTCGTGGTCGGTACGGATCGCGTAGCGGATCGACTCGTCCATGGTCTCGGCAAGGCCGCCGAACTTGCCGATGTCGAGATAGACCCAGCGCACCTCGTCAGGATCCGCGGACTTGCGCGACACCAGGACGACTTCCGCTTCGATCATGCCGGCATTGCCGACCATGCCGCGGCCCGGCTCGATGATCGTCTCCGGGATGCGGTTGCCGAAATGCTTTGTGAGCGCCCGGAAGATCGAATCGCCGTAGGTCTCCACGCCCGGCACCTGCTTGAGGTACTTCGTCGGGAACCCGCCGCCGAGATTGACCATCGAGAGGCCGATGCCACGCAGCGCGCACTCGCGAAAAATCGTGGAGGCGGAGGCGAGCGCCCCGTCCCAGGCTTCGGTGTTCGCCTGCTGCGAGCCGACATGGAACGACACGCCGTAGGCTTGCAGGCCATGACGGTGCGCGTGCTCCAGCACGTCCACCGCCATCTCCGGCTCGCATCCGAATTTTCGCGACAAGGGCCAGTCCGCTCCTGCCCCATCGCAGAGGATGCGGCAGAAGACCTGGACGTCGGCGGGCTCCACATCGGCCTGCGTCGTCGCGGAAAGAATCTTGTCGGCCTCGGCCTCGCAGTCGACCGCGAACAGGCGCACGCCGAGCTTGAGCGCGCGGACGATGTCGCGCTCCTTCTTGATGGTGTTGCCGTAGGAGATCCGGTCGGCGGTCGCCCCGGCGGCGAGCGCCATCTCCATCTCGGCCACCGACGCGGTGTCGAAGCAGGAGCCGAGTTCGGCGAGCAGGCGCAGCACCTCGGCGGCCGGGTTTGCCTTCACCGCGTAGAACACGCGGGTGTCCGGCAGGGCGCGGGCGAACTTCGAGAAATTGTCGCGCACGACGTCGAGGTCGAGCACCATCACCGGGCCCTCGTCGAGTCCGAGGTCGCGGCGTGCGCGCAGGTAGTCGCGGATGCGATCGGTCATTGGTCGTCCCCACCACACAGGTTCGCGAGCGCCCTTCGCGGGGCGCGCTGTCGAAACATGACGGTCCGCGAGAGACCGTCGGCGTCAGGGGGCGATGCGTCGCAAGCAGCCGCGTGCTGTGGAGACACGATGCTGCGTGCGGGCGCAGAGCACCCGGAAGCTGCCGTGGATTGGATGGGGGAACCCCAACCGCACGCCGGGCAAGGAGAAACAAGCCTCTTCGGTGCCGGCCTGTGGAGGGCCGACGAGACCAAAAAAGCCCGTTCGTCGTTGCTTTAAGCTGCGTCCCCCGTGGAGAGCGGGGTTCGCCGGTTTCGCCTCCGGCTGCCGGTTGTTGTCGAGGTCCGGTGTTGCCACCTGGATTGCCGGCCGTAGGGATCCACCCTTGCGACCATCGATCCTAAGACCCCTGGCGGCTGTCCGGCAGTTGACCGGATGCCCACCAACCGACACGCGGCCACAGGCACGTGCGAAATTGGGCAAGGCGCGTATACGGTCCCGGCCCGGGGGCCACAAGCAAAGATAGCCGGCAACTCCGAGTATTGGCGCGCAAAACCCGGCTCGTTGCGAAAAGGCCGCACCGGCGACGCGCACCCCCTTTTCAAGCCCGACGCCGCAGGCCATGGAACCGGCACCCTATCGTTGCCGCAGCGGTACAGGGCCCTTTTGGGAGTTCGACACACCTTGGCGCAGCTTCGATGACCGGGTTTTCTCGCCGCGCCGTCGTTTCCGGGCTCGCCGCCTCCGGGATCGCTTTGTCGGCGCTGGCCGGGGAGGGCACGTCGCGCTTCGGCTTCGAGACAGTCGAGCGGCAGGCCGAAGCCCTGGCGCGGGTCTCCTTCGACACGATCGTGCCGCCGCTGCCGGCGCCGCTTGCCGCCCTCGATTACGACTCCTGGCGCGACATCCGCTTCAAGCCGGACCGCGCGTTCCTTGGCGAGGAAGGCGGCCCGTTCCGCCTGCAGCTGTTCCACCGGGGTTTCCTGTATCCGCGTCCCGTCGCAGTGAATCTCGTGCGCGACGGGGTTGCGTCGCCGATCGCCTATAGCTCCGACCTGTTCGATTTCGGCCGCACAAAGCTATCGGAGCCGCTGCCGGCCGATCTCGGCTTCGCCGGCATCCGCATCCACGCGCCGTTGAACAAACCGAACCTGCTCGACGAACTGATGGTCTTCGTCGGCGCAAGCTATTTCCGGTTTCTCGGACGTGACCAGCTCTACGGCCTTTCGGCGCGCGGCATCGCAATGGGTAGCGGCGGCGAGGGTGAGGAGTTTCCGGCGTTTCGGGCATTCTGGATCGAGGTACCGGCCAAAGATGCCGATGCGCTCACCATCCACGCGCTGGTCGACGGGCCGTCGCTCACCGGTGCCTTCCGCTTCGTCGTCGATCCCGGCGAGACCACAGTGGTGTCGGTGACCGCGACGCTCTACCCGCGGAAGGATCTCGATCAGGTCGGCCTCGCGCCGCTGACCTCGATGTTCTTCATCGGCGAGGCCGATCGCGGTCATGCGGACGACTATCGCCCGGAGCTACACGATTCCGACGGACTGCAGATCGCGGCCGGCTCCGGCGAATGGCTCTGGCGCCCCCTCGACAACCCGAAGGCACGGCGGATCTCGTCGTTCAGCGACACCAACCCGAGGGGCTTCGGGCTGATGCAGCGGGACCGGGCCTTCGAGGACTATCAGGATCTCGAAGCCTCCTACGAACGTCGCCCAAGCTACTTCGTCGAGACGCAAGGCGCCTGGGGAGAGGGCAGGGTGGTGCTCGTAGAACTGCCGACGGACAACGAGACCGCAGACAACGTCGTCGCGTTCTGGCGTCCGGCCACGCCCTATTCTGCGGGGGAGCCGGTGCGTCTCGCCTATCGCGTGCGAGCCACCCTCGGCGGTGCGCTGCATCCGAACGCCCGCGTGCTCGCCACCTTCATCGCCGGGGCCACGGCGAGCGGCGCTGCTCGGCAGTCGGAGACAAATCTCGCCTCCCGCCTGAAGCGCCGCTTCCTCATCGATTTCACCGGCGGCGATCTGGCCTATTTCCTGCCCGATCCGGCCAAGGTCGAGGTGGTGGCGAGCGCAACGGTCGGCACCGTTCAGGCTACCTCGATCACGGCGAACTCACATATCGGCGGCTTCCGCGCGGCCCTCGACATCGCGCTCGACGGACCGGGCTCGACGGAGTTGCGCGTCTATCTTCGCGCCGGCGGGCGGGCCCTGTCCGAGACCTGGTCCTATCCCTGGACGGCCGCATGAGCGCGCCGTGTCACAAGCCGGAGACCGCCTTCGCGGCTTCGGTGCGGCTAGCCGGCCCCGACGATCTCGACGCCCTGGTTGCCCTGGAGAACGCCTCCTTCGTCGACGAGCGGGCGAGCCGCCGTTCGATCCGCTATTCGCTGCGCTCACCGACCATGAGCGTGCTCGCCGCGGTGCTTGACGATTCCGAGGGCGAGGTTCTGGTCGGCGCCGCCACCATCGAGCGACGGCGCAAGAGCCGGATCGCGCGCCTCGCTTCGATCGCGGTGTCGTCGTCGCGCTCGGGGCAGGGGCTTGGCAGTCTGCTGCTCGATGCGGTCGAGGCCGAGGCGCTGGCGCAGGATTGCTCTCTGCTACGGCTCGAGGCCCGCACCGACAATCTCGGCGCGATCCGCCTCTACGAGCGACGGGGCTACAAGCATTACGGGACCAAGCCCGACTATTACCAGGACGGTACGGCGGCCCTCTGCTTCGAGAAGATTCTGATCGTTCCGTAGCATTTGCCGTCGCTGCTGGCCGACGTGCGCTGCCGCACGAGTGCACCATCACGATTGTTGCAGCGCACTGGCAGCGACCCGACGCCCAACCATTTCAAGCCCACCCTATCCGGCTGCCCGGCGCGACGAGCCTCGCGGCCTGCCATCGCATGAGGATTTCCATGCCATCCCTGTTCGACCCGATCCGTCTCGGCAATCTCGATCTGCCGAACCGTATTCTGATGGCGCCGTTGACCCGCGGCCGCTCCACCCGCGAGCATGTGCCGACGCCGATCATGGCGGAGTACTACGCCCAGCGCGCCGGTGCCGGCCTCATCATCACCGAGGCAACCGGGATCAGCCAGGAGGGCCTCGGCTGGCCCTACGCGCCGGGTATCTGGAACGACGAACAGGTCGAGGCTTGGAAGCCGATCGTGAAGGCGGTCCACGACAAGGGCGGCCGCATCGCGCTTCAGCTCTGGCACATGGGCTACCTCGTCCACCCCGACTTCCTCGGCGGCGAGAAGCCAGTGTCGTCCTCCGTCGGCACGGCGCCCGACGAGGCCCACACCTACGAGGGTAAAAAGCCCTATGGCGAAGCGCGCGCATTGCGTGAGGACGAAATCCCGCGCCTGCTCGCAGATTACGAGAATGCCGCCAAGAACGCGGTCGCCGCCGGCTTCGACGGCGTGCAGATCCACGCCGCGAACGGCTACCTCATCGACGAATTTCTGCGCGATGGCGCGAACAAGCGGACGGATCGCTACGGCGGCTCCATCGAGAATCGGGTGCGGCTTCTCACCAAGATCGCCCAGACAGTGGCCGGCGTAGTCGGCCCCGAGCGAACCGGCATCCGCTTTTCGCCGAACGGCCCGATCCAGGGCGTCGACGATTCCGACCCGCACGCGCTGTTCGCACTCGCCGCCGAGATGATGGCCCGGGTCGGCCTTGCCTATATCGAGCTACGCGAGCCCGGCCCGGACGGCACCTTCGGCAAGGCGACGGTCGCCCCGGTCGCGCCGGTGATCAAGAAAGCCTTCGGCGGCCCGGTTATCCTCAACTGCGACTACGATGGCCCGAAGGCTCAGGCCGCCGTGGAGTCGGGTGAGGCCGACGCCATCGCCTTCGGCCGGCCCTATCTCGCCAACCCGGACCTGCCGGAGCGCATCGCCGAGGGCGCAGCCTTGAACAAGGACGACATGAAGACCTGGTACAGCCAAGGCCCCGAGGGCTACATCGACTACCCTACACTGACGCAAGCCAAGGCAGCCTGATCGCTCGAACCATGGACGACGAGCCTTTATGCCACTACCGGCTCGTCGTCTTCGACTTCGACGGAACGCTTGCGGACAGCTTCGACTGGTTCGCTGGAATCATAAACGACGTTGCAGACCGCTATCGCTTCCGCCGCGTCGAGGAATACGAGGCGGACGCCCTGCGAGGCATGGATGCACGTGGCGTCATCCGCCATCTCGGCATTCCGGCTTGGAAGTTGCCGCTGATCTCCCGCCATATGCACAAACTCGCCGCGCGCGATGCGGCGGCGATCCGGCTTTTCCCCGGGATCGAGGCGATGCTCGCCGATCTCGACGCTGACGGGTTCAAGCTCGCTGTCGTCAGTTCCAACACCGAGGCGAACATCCGCACCGTGCTCGGGCCGACCTTCGCGGGTCGCTTCCATCACTACGCCTGCGGCGCATCGGTTTTCGGCAAGGCCAAGCGATTGCGTGCGGTGATGAAGCAGGCTGGCGTCAGGCCGTCGCACACCCTCGCTATCGGCGACGAGATCCGCGACGGAGATGCCGGCACGCAGGCGGGATGCGCTTACGCATCTGTTGCCTGGGGATACACCAAGCCGGATGCTCTTGCCGCCCGCCGACCCGTCGCGGTGTTCGGGTCGCCCAGCGAGATCGTCGCGTATCTTCGGATGCGCTGACGATTCGAAAACCGCAGCCTTCGGTCCAGGCTTGCGAAGGCAAGATCCGAAATTACCCGAAACGCCGGCCGTAGCCGGTCATCACAAGTTTCGGGTTCCGCTGGCGCGACCCGCGAAACTACTGACCGCGGTTCGCGCCGGGAACGACCGATGAGCCAGCACCCGAACCGAACGGCTCGTAGCGGGTCAGGCCGCGGAAGAGCTGCCCGAGGAAGGCGCGGTCGGCACCGCTGGACGGAGTCTTGCGCTCGATGAAGTCGAAGACGCGACCGTCCTGCAAGCCGTAGAGCGCCACGCGCTCCACTTTGAACGCCTGATTGTAGTAGATCGCCGTGACCTTCTGATCGTCGACCGACTCGCCGAGGAACAGAACGGTGCGGCTCGAATTTTGCGATATATAATACCAGCTCTTGTTTCCGACCGTAGAAACGGTGGACGGCGAGCCCAGGATCTGGAGCACCTGCTCGGCGCTCATACCCGGTTTCACCGTGGCGAGCGCGGCTTGGTCGATGACGTAGCCGTGGCGGATTTCCTCGCCGATGCATCCGGACAAGCCGGCGCCGAGCAGAGCGAGCACGCTGACACGCGCAAGCGACGAGACGAGACGGCGCGACATCGAAGCCCCTTTATCCCCTGAACGGAGGGCCCGCGGCACGATTTCTCTCATGCGTCTTCGGGCTTGCACCTGGAATGGCGGTTGCCGTACCGCGGGGTTATGGCTTTGACAAGGCAAGCTTGGCCGCAGGCAATTCCAATGCGGTGGATCTCATGATCTTCGGCTTCTTTCGTCGCGCGGAGTCGCGCCGGCGGCTCATCGCCGGGCTACATATGCGCATCGATCGGGCTGCGCGGGAGCCCGGCTTGTTCCGGGCCCTGAGCGTTCCGGACACGGTGGAGGGCCGGTTCGAGGCCGTATGCCTGCATGTGTACCTGGTGTTGCGCTGCCTCCGGTCGTTGCCGCTGCCCGCGCCCGACGTTGCGCAAGATCTCGTCAATGCCGTCTTCGCGCAGTTCGATGCCTCTTTGCGCGAGCTCGGCGTCGGAGATGTCGGCGTGCCGAAACGCATGAAAAAGCTCGGTGCAGCGTTCTACGGCCGCGCCAACGGCTACGACGCCGCCCTCGATGCCGGCAATCGGACCGACCTAGCTCTCGCACTCGGCCGCAACGTGCTCGGCGATACGGACGGGCATAGGGCCGGCCCACTGGCCGAATACGTGATCGCCGCGGACTCTGCGCTGTCGAAACAAAGCCTCGACGATATCCTCGCAGTCGGCCCGCTGTTTCCGCCGGCCGACCGCATCACGACACCAAGTGGAGCAGGCGCATGACGCGCACGACACCCGGACCGCTCAGCCGACAGATCCGCGTCGACCGCCTCGTCGGCGACCGCGCCGGCGTCACGGTCGAAGCGACGCCGGAGGAATCCGCCGCGCTCGCGGTGGATTTTCGGATCCCTGCGATCCGCGATCTCGTCGGGCGCTTCCGCGTCGCCGGCGCGCTGGCACGCCTTCAGGTCACCGGGACGGTCGAGGCTGTCGTCACACAGGTCTGCACCGTGACCCTTGAGCCCTTCGAGTCGCAGGTGAGCGAAGAGGTCGATGTCGAGTACTCCGACGGCGCAGTATCGCTCGGAGTGGACCCCGAAGCCGTCGATGTGCCCGACTTGATCGTCAATGGCCGCGTCGATTTCGGCGCGCTCACCGCCGAATTCCTGGCGCTCGGCCTTGATGCGTTTCCGCGCAAGCCCGGCACCGTGTTCGAACCCGTCACAGTGGGCGACGACGAGGGGCCGTTCGCCATGTTGCGAAAGACTCCAGCCAACGACGGTTGAAGCCCTGCGGGGCCGTACCGCCAGAATTCGTTTGCCCCTCGGGCTCCGATCGCTATTTTGCGCCGCGCCCGGCGGACGTCTCGCCGCCGCCAAAGTTTTGCCCGATCGCCCTCTCGCGAGGGACCCCTCCGCGACAGGCGATGATCACGGAACCGATGTCCAACAGCGTTTGCATCTCGCTCGACGCCATGGGCGGCGATCACGGACCCTCGACCGTGGTGCCCGGTGCGGCCATCGCCCGCGAGCGTCATCCCGGCATGACCTTCCTGATCTTCGGCGACGAGGCGATCGTTCGCCCCCTCGTCGAGGCGGAGCCGCGCCTCAAGGGCGCCGTCGAAATCCGCCACACCACGATGTCCATTTCGATGGACGAGAAGCCGAGCCAGGCAGTGCGCACCGGCCGCGGCAAGTCGTCCATGTGGAAGGCGATCCAGGCGGTGAAGGACGGCGAGGCCCAGGCTGCTGTCTCGGCCGGCAATACCGGCGCCCTCATGGCGATGTCGAAGATCTGCCTCAAGACCATGGCCGGCATCGAGCGTCCCGCCATCGCCTGTCTGTGGCCGACCGTGCGCGGCGAGAGCGTCGTGCTCGACGTCGGCGCCACCATCGGCACGGACGCAGAGCATCTCGTCGAGATGGCCGTGATGGGCTCGGCCATGGCGCGCATCGTGCTCGACATCGAGAAGCCCACGGTCGGCCTTCTCAATGTCGGCACCGAGGAGATGAAAGGGAACGAGGCGGTAAAGGAGGCGGCGCGCCTTCTGCGCGAGACCGAGCTCTCCAACTTCTCCTATTTCGGCTTCGTAGAGGGGACGGATCTCGGCAAGGGCACCACCGACGTCGTGGTCACCGAGGGTTTCACAGGGAACATCGCCCTGAAGACCGCCGAGGGAACGGCCAAGCAGATCGGGACGTATCTGAAGTCGGCGATGAGCCGGACCCTGTCGGCCAAGATCGGTTACTTCTTCGCCCGCGCCGCCTTCGGGGCCTTGCGTGAGAAGATGAATCCGAGCCGGGCCAATGGCGGGGTGTTCCTCGGGCTGGAGGGCATCGTCATCAAGAGCCACGGTTCCGAGAATGCGCAGGGCTTCGCTGCGGCTGTCGATCTCGCCTACGACATGGCCCGCCACGACCTGATGCGCACGACCCGCGAGATGCTGGAGCACACGCCAGCGGTGGCGCCGGTATGATTGGCTCAGAGCAGGAAGGACGAGCCCGATGACGACGCTACGCTCCGTGGTGGTCGGCTGCGGCTCCCACCTGCCCGCAACCGTCGTGACCAATGCCGATCTCTCCGAGCGGATGGAGACGTCGGATGAGTGGATCGTCCAGCGCACCGGGATCCGTCAGCGCTACATCGCGACGCCGGAGGAGACCACCTCGGTGCTTGGCGCCCGTGCGGCGCGCGCGGCGCTCGACGACGCCGGCTTCTCCGGAGCCGATATTGACCTCGTGATCTGTGCGACCTCGACACCGGACAACACCTTCCCCTCGACCGCGACGCAGATCCAGGCGGCACTCGGCATCGAATCCGGCTTCGCCTTCGATCAGCAGGCGGTTTGCGCCGGCTTCGTCTATGCCGTCGCCACCGCCGACAGCCTGCTCCGGACCGGTGCCGCCAAGCGTGCGCTCGTGATCGGTGCCGAGACCTTTTCGCGAATCGTCGACTGGGAGGACCGCACCACCTGCGTCCTGTTCGGAGACGGCGCCGGCGCGATCGTGATGGAAGCCCGCGAGGGCGAAGGCACCAAGGCTGATCGCGGCGTGCTCGCCAGCCGCCTGCGCTCCGACGGTCGCCACCGGGCGAAACTCTACGTTGACGGCGGCCCCGGCTCGACCGGAACCGTCGGCAAACTGCGCATGGAGGGCAAGGAGGTCTTCCGCTTCGCGGTCGGCTCCGTCACCGACGTGATCGCCGATGCCTTCACATTGTCGGGAACGACGGCGGACGAGCTGGACTGGTTCGTACCGCACCAGGCCAACCGCCGCATCATCGAAGCTTCCGCCGACAAGCTCGGGATCGCCCGCGAGAAGGTGGTGCTGACGGTCGACCGGCACGGCAACACCTCGGCCGCCTCGATTCCGCTGGCGCTCGACGCCGCCTGCAAGGACGGTCGGATCCGCGAGGGGGATCTCGTGATGATCGAGGCGATCGGCGGCGGCTTCACTTGGGGTGCCGCGGTGATCCGCTGGTAGTCTCGGATCGGATGTCGCAGTCCATTCGTAGTCCATCCGAAAGGGTTGGTTGACCCGGCTTCCCCGGCAGATTAGCGTTCGCGATCATAAACATACGCCGCGAACGACGAATCGTCCGGAGGGGGAATTCATGACGGGAAAGACGGTCACACGCGCCGATTTGAGCGAGGCCGTCTACCAGCAGGTCGGTCTCTCTCGGTCCGAATCCGCGGCTCTGGTCGAGACCGTCCTCGCCGAGATCTGCAACACGTTGTCGGAAGGCGAGACGGTCAAGCTGTCCTCTTTCGGGTCGTTCCTGGTACGCTCGAAGGGCAAGCGGGTCGGCCGAAATCCAAAGACGGGCGTCGAGGTTGAGATCGAGCCCCGTCAGGTCATGGTGTTCAAGCCTTCGAACGTGCTCAAGGCGCGCATCAACGGCCTCAACGGAGGCATCGAAGAGGACGACGACTGATCCATTTCCGGCGGCGGCGTTTGAGATTTGGACACGGGTCGAAGTGAGGGGAGTCTATGGCGCTCGCGGTACTGGTCGCGTCTGAGCTCGATCACCTGCCCGATAGGGCCGAGAAACAGCCCGGTGCCTTTCGCACGATCAGCGAGGTTGCCGATGATGTCGGCACCCCTCAGCATGTCCTGCGCTTCTGGGAAAGCCGCTTCGCCCAGATCCGCCCACTCAAGCGCGCTGGCGGTCGGCGGTACTACCGTCCCGACGACGTCGACCTGCTCAAGGGTATCCAGCAGCTGCTGCACGGGCAGGGCTACACCATAAAGGGCGCACAGCGTGTCCTGAAGGAACACGGCGTTCGGTTCGTCCAGGCAATTGGCCGAGGCGAAGCCGAAGCAATGATTCCCCCGCTTCAGGAACGTGAAGCCGAGGTCGACCTCGCACCGATCGAGGTCACCTCTGACGCCGACGCATGTCTTTTGGAGGTGCTGAGCGATCTGCGTTCCTGCCGCCAAGCGCTTGTCGGGCTTCGGCCTGGGATTATCGGAGATCCTTGAGTCGCAGGACTACGATCGATCCGAGCGAACTTTGGCAGCCTCCTCGGCGTTGAGGCGCGATGGCCGAGCCCAATCGACCGAGATCCCCGACCCAGGAGCTGATCGCTCGCGTCCTGAGAATCGTGCGCGCCTCGCCGGACGCCGCCTCCGAGATGCTGGAGTTGATGTTTCTCGTCAGCCAGATCGAAGCGCTCACCTCGGTCGACCGGGAGTATCGTGACGCCCGCCGCGTCATCAGCCGCCTACGCAACCCGCTCTGGGACATGGGGCCGGCCGATCGCGAGAACCTGCTCAAGGCCGCCGAGACCATTCGGAAGGTTTGCAACCTCAAAGAGAAAGACATTCCCGTCACGCCGCTTGCCGACCTCGGCGAGCGTGAGCGGATCGAACGCCATCTCGTCGCGGTTCTCGGCAAAGAACTCGATGCCGTACAGATCGCCCGCGTGACCGGAGCCGTTGCCGCTGCACTGCAGCTTTAAGGCTCAGATCGGGGGATCCCGCTGGCGAAGCCTCGACGCCGCGACCCGGCGTCCCCACATCCGATCAGCCCCATAGGCCCACGCTTCAGCCCGGATAATCCCGGCGATACGGCAGGGTCCGGAGAACCGCCCATGACCGCCGTCCGTCCCTTTGCAGCACTGTTGGCCGCCAGCTTGACCTGTGCGGCGCCGGCCCATGCACAGACCGTGACGACCCGCAGCGAGACGGTCGCGTCCGGCAAGGTCGTGCGCCTCCTCGTGGCGCCGAACCTGAAGAAGGATTGCTCCGCCGGATCGATGCCGGAGATCAAGATCGCGGGCGCACCGAAGAACGGCCAGCTCAAGACGACGACCAAGAAACTCAAGACGCCGGCGAGCTATCGCTGCCCGGACAAGGAAGCCCAGGTGGCTGCGGTCTTCTACAAGAGCAAGGCCGATTTCACCGGGGCAGACCGGGTTCTGATCGAGGTCAAGACCGCCGAGGGCACGGTGGAGAAGCAGGATATCCGCATCACGGTCGAGGCCGCCAAGGCCGACGCCAAGCCGGACACGAAGAAGCCCGATGAGAAAAAGACGGAGGATAAGAAGGACGACAAGGATCTGTCCGACCTCTGAGACAAAGCCGCGTTCGATCCATTGACGCCGCCCTTATTGCATCGCAGCATAAGTCTTGGCGCCGGTCGTTGCGAGCCGAAGTCGGTCAAGCCCGTGAAGGGTTTGGCCGACCCCGAGATCTGCTGTAATCCTGCCATGGTGTGGCCCGTTTCACACGTTCCAACTGCGAGATCTGGGCGCTGCGACAAATCCGATAATGTCCGTTGCATCCAAGCCGGGACAGGATGAAGCTGTCCTGAGTTTGATGGGGGTGTCCGAATGCCGACGCACTCGACGAGCGACCTGTTCCAGAGCTTTGCCCGTGGATACGAGGCGCGACGGGACACGGAGATGTCTCTCTCCGAGTTCCTCGAAGCCTGCCGCGACGAACCATTGATGTATGCCAGCGCGGCCGAGCGAATTCTCGACGCGATCGGCAAGCCGGAGATGGTCGACACGGCGCGCGATGCGCGCCTCGGCCGGGTCTTCATGAACCGGACCATCCGGGTCTACCCGGCCTTCTCCGAATTCTACGGTATGGAGGAGACGATCGAGCGGATCGTCTCGTTCTTCCGCCACGCGGCCCAAGGCCTCGAAGAGCGCAAGCAGATCCTCTACCTGCTCGGCCCCGTCGGCGGCGGCAAGTCTTCGCTCGCCGAACGCCTCAAGGCGCTGATGGAGGTCCACCCCGTCTACGTGCTCAAGGCCGGCGACGAGGTCTCTCCGGTCTTCGAGAGCCCGCTCGGCCTTTTCGACCCGGACGTGATGGGCGCCGAAATCGAGGAGCGCTTCGGCATCCCTCGCCGCCGCCTCACCGGTCTGATGAGTCCCTGGGCGCTCAAGCGCCTCGACGAGTTCGACGGCGACATCTCGCGCTTCAAGGTCATCAAGGTCCGCCCGTCGCGGCTGCGCCAGATCGCGATCTCGAAGACCGAGCCGGGCGACGAGAACAACCAGGACATCTCCAGCCTCGTCGGCAAGGTCGACATCCGCCGGTTGGAAACACTCTCCCAGGCCGACCCGGATGCCTACTCGTATTCCGGTGGCCTCAACCGCGCGAACCAGGGCGTTCTCGAATTCGTCGAGATGTTCAAGGCGCCGATCAAGATGCTCCACCCCCTGCTGACCGCGACACAGGAGGGCAACTACGTCGGCACCGAGAATATCGGCGCGATCCCCTTCACCGGCATCATCCTCGCTCACTCGAACGAATCCGAGTGGCAGTCCTTCAAGGCCAACAAGAACAACGAAGCCTTCATCGACCGCATCTACGTGATCAAGGTCCCGTATTGCCTGCGTGTTATGGAAGAGCAGCGCATCTACGAGAAGCTGATCTCCCGCTCCGAACTGTCCGAGGCGTCCTGCGCCCCCGGCACATTCGAGATGCTGGCCCGGTTCTCGGTGCTGTCTCGGCTACGCGAGCACGCCAACTCGAACCTATTCTCCAAGATGCGGGTCTATGACGGCGAGTCCTTGCGCGAGGTCGATCCTCGTGCCCGCTCGATGCAGGAATACAAGGATACCGGCGGCGTCGACGAGGGCATGGACGGGATCTCGACCCGCTTCGCCTTCAAGGTGCTGGCTGCGACCTTCAACCACGACACCACCGAGGTCTCGGCCGATCCGGTGCACCTGATGTACGTGCTCGAACAGGCGATCAAGCGCGAGCAGATGCCGCCCGAGACCGAGAAGCGCTACATGGAGTTCATCAAGACCGAACTCGCGCCGCGCTACGCCGAATTCATCGGTCACGAGATCCAGAAGGCCTATCTCGAGAGCTACCACGATTACGGCCAGAACCTGTTCGATCGCTACATCGACTACGCCGATGCCTGGATCGAGGATCAGGATTTCAAGGATACCGAGACCGGCCAGCTCCTGAACCGCGAACTCCTGAACCAGGAGCTCACCAAGGTCGAGAAGCCGGCCGGCATCGCGAACCCGAAGGACTTCCGCAACGAGGTCGTGAAGTTCGCCCTGCGCTCACGCGCCCAGCACGGCGGCCACAACCCGTCTTGGACGAGTTACGAAAAACTGCGCGAGGTGATCGAGCGGCGCATGTTCTCCCAGGTCGAGGAGTTGCTGCCGGTGATCTCCTTCGGCTCCAAGAAGGACGGCGAGACCGAGAAGAAGCACGGCGAGTTCGTCGAGCGGATGACGGCTCGCGGCTACACGGAGCGTCAGGTCCGGCGGCTTGTGGAATGGTACATGCGGGTGAAGCAGGCGGGTTGAGGCGGCCACGCATTTTTCGCCGCCGTCGGCCGCACTTCCGTATCGTTGTCCGGGCATGTTGCCCGGCAACGGCTTGAGGACGAGGCGTTTAGCGAGACACGATGCATATCGTCGACCGTCGGCTCAATCCCGGAGGCAAGAGCCTTCCGAACCGTCAGCGCTTCCTGCGACGCGTCAAGGACATGGCACAGCGCGCGGTCCGGGAATCGGCGCGTGAGAAGGACATCAAGGATCTCGGTAAGGACGGCCGGATCTCGGTCCCGGCGGACGGGGTGCGCGAGCCCCGTTTCAGCCGTCAGTCCGGCACCGGCCTTCAGGACTACATCATTCCCGGCAACAAGACCTACGTCGAAGGCGACCGCATCGAGCGGCCGCCGGGCGGCGGCGGAGCCGGCGGTTCGGGCGAGGGCGGCGACGGCGGCGAGAACAGCGAGGACGCCTTCCATTTCGCGCTGACCCGCGACGAATTCCTCGAACTCTTCCTCGACGACCTCGAGCTGCCGGATCTCGCCAAGCGCCGTCTCTCCATTGTCGAGACGGAAGGCCTGCGCCGGGCCGGCTACACGGTGAGCGGCTCGCCCGCCAACCTCGCCCTGACGCGGACCTTGCGCAATTCGATGTCCCGCCGCATCGCGCTCAAGCGCCCGAAGCTCGAAGAATTTGCGCTGCTGGAGGCGCAGATCGCGGAGGTGAGCGAATTCGATCCGATTCTGCCGGAGCTTCACCTTAAACTGGAAGCCCTGCGCGAGCGCTCGAAGCGGATCCCGTATGTCGACCCGCTCGACCTGCGCTACCGCCGCTTCGAGCCCTATCCGCGGCCGATCGCGCAGGCGGTGATGTTCTGCCTGATGGACGTGTCCGGCTCGATGACCGAGCACATGAAGGACCTTGCCAAGCGGTTCTACATCCTGCTGCACATCTTTCTGACGCGCCGCTACAAACACGTCGAGATCGTCTTCATCCGCCACACCGACAAGGCGACGGAGGTCGACGAGGAAACGTTCTTCGGCTCCCGCGAGACCGGCGGCACGCTGGTCTCCTCGGCGCTCGTCGAGATGAAGCGCGTCGTCACCGAGCGCTACGATCCGAACGATTGGAACATCTACGCCGCGCAGGCCTCCGATGGCGACAATGTGTCGAGCGACGGCCCGACCTCGACCGAACTGCTGCGCGCGCACATCCTGCCGGCCTGCCAGCACTTCGCCTATCTCGAGGTCGGAGACGAGAACGGACCCCGCGCCGGCTTCGTCGAGCACCGAACGACGCTCTGGCGCACCTACGAGGTGCTGGCCAAGGCCGGCGAGCCGCTGGCCATGCGAAAGGTCAATCACCGCCGCGACATCTATCCGGTGTTTCGCGAGCTGTTCGGGCCGAAGGATGCGCGGGCGGAGGTGGAGGCTTGAGCGGGCGCCCCACTAATCAAGCGACCGGCTGGTGCGAAAAACCCTCCCGCCTATACGGGGGCGGGTGGCCTTCGCGTCATCGAGGGTCGGGAGAGGGGAGCGCCCTCTTCGGAAACGTCGCTCCCCTCTCCCGACCCGCTTCGCGGGCCACCCTCTCCCGCAAAGGGGAGAGGGGTTGGCGCGCGCTTAAATGGGAGGCTGCATGGCAAGCCTGACACTCGCACCGGCCGCGAAGACCCAGGAGCCGCTGTTCACCGGCAACGACTGGGACTTCGACACCATCCGCCGCATCCACGAGGCTTGCGAAGTCGAGGCGCGCGCTCTCGGACTGTCCTGGTATCCGAACCAGATCGAGATCATCACGGCCGAGCAGATGCTCGACGCGTATTCCTCGATCGGCATGCCGCTGTTCTACAAGCACTGGTCGTTCGGCAAGCATTTCGCCCAGCAGGAGGCGAGCTATCGGCGCGGCCACATGGGGCTGGCCTACGAGATCGTCATCAACTCCGACCCGTGCATCTCCTACGTGATGGAGGAGAACTCGGCGACGATGCAGACGCTCGTCATCGCGCACGCCGCCTTCGGCCATAACCACTTCTTCAAGAACAACTATCTGTTCCGGCAGTGGACCGATGCCGAAGGCATCCTCGATTATCTCGACTTCGCCAAGGCCTACATTTCCCGCTGCGAGGAGCGATACGGCCAGCAAGCGGTAGAGCAAGTGCTCGACGCGGCTCATGCCCTGATGAGCCAGGGGGTTCATCGCTATCCTCGTAAGAAGCGGCCGGATCTCGCCTCGGAGCAGCGCCGCGAGCGCGAACGGCAAGAGCATGGCGAGCAGATCTTCAACGACCTCTGGCGGACGCTTCCCGCCAAGACCGGCGCCGCCAAGGGCGACCCGGCCCTCGATCGCCGCCGCGCCCTGCTGGAGCTCCCCCAGGAGAACATCCTCTACTTCCTGGAGAAGGTCGCGCCGCGCCTGCGCCCGTGGCAGCGCGAACTCCTGCGCATCGTCCGGCTGGTGGCACAGTATTTCTACCCGCAACGCCAGACCAAGGTGATGAACGAGGGCTGCGCCACCTACGTGCACTACCGCATCATGAACGCGCTTTCCGAGAAGGGCCTGATCGACGAGGCTGCCTATCTCGAATTCCTCACCTCGCACACCAACGTAATCCGCCAGCCGAACTTCGA
Source organism: Methylobacterium sp. WL9 (assembly GCF_008040035.1). Taxonomy (NCBI): domain Bacteria; kingdom Pseudomonadati; phylum Pseudomonadota; class Alphaproteobacteria; order Hyphomicrobiales; family Methylobacteriaceae; genus Methylobacterium; species Methylobacterium sp. WL9. Next base: position 3,153 of record NZ_VRVE01000011.1, on the reverse strand, counting down.
CGACCGCAGCTTCGGCGGTCACAACCCCTATGCGCTGGGCTTCGCGATGATGCAGGACATCGCCCGCATCGTGGAGCAGCCCACCGAGGAGGACCGCGCCTGGTTCCCCCAGATCGCCGGCATCGGCGACCCGATGGCCGTGCTACGCGATTGTTGGGAGAACTATCGCGACGAGAGTTTCATCGCGCAGTTTCTCAGCCCGAAACTCATGCGGGACATGCGCCTGTTCCACGTCGTCGACGATCCCGACGAGACCGAGCTGCGCGTCGAGGCGATCCACGACGAGCGCGGCTACCGCAAGATGCGCCGTTCCTTCGCCCGGCAATACGACGTGGCCTGGCTCGATCCGGACATCGAGGTGGTCGATGTCGATCTCGAAGGCGACCGCCGCCTCATCGTCCACCACAAGGCGCTGAACCGCATCACCCTGCAGAAAGAAGACGCCAAGCGCGTGCTGCAGCACCTCGCCGATCTGTGGGGCTACGACGCCGTGCTGAAGGAGGTCGATCCGGCGACCGGCACGGTGCTCGTCGAGCACAACGCAAGCGCCCGGCCGATCTTTTTCTGAGTTACCCGGTACGTGCTGCCGGCGGCGGGAGAATCTCCACCGTCGTTCCGGGGCGCACCGCAGGTGAGAACCTGGAACCTATGACGGGGCACGACGCCCTGTTTAAGCCGCGCATCGCGAATGGACTCCGGGTGCTGCTTCGCGGCCCCGGAATGACGGCAGCATCACGTCGTTCGCGTCGGCGCGAACACGAAGCGCTGGTACACAAGCCCGATCCCGATCAGCACCGCGCCGAGCCCGAGGAACGACAGCGCTCGCAGCGGCCCGTCGAGTCCGGCGAGATCGAACAGGAACACCTTGAGCGTTGCGAGCGCGACCAGCGCCGCAGAGGCGAGACGTGCCGTCAGGGAGTGTCGCAGCAGCCCGTAACCGAGCAGGGCGAGTCCCAGGGCGAGCCAGCCGGCGGAGTAGGCATACCACTCGGCTTGGCTCGTCTCGCGATCGAGGCCCATCTGAGCGCCCTGGAAGCCGTGGCGGATCGTCAGCGTGAGCGCCAGGAAGCCGAGGATCATCCCGACGCCGCCGGCCGCCAGCACGTACCAGCGCGGCCGCGTCGCCTGCGCCGTTCGGGCCAGCGCGAAGGCGACGAGTGCCGGAAGGCCGTAGGCGATGACGATCTCGTTGAAGAGTACACCGCCGCCGACGGCCTCGTCGGTGAGCAAGGGGTTCACCGCGAACCCGAGGCCGAGTAGGCTTTGAGCGAAGGCGATCACCCCAAAGCCTAGGCTGGCGATCCGGATCACCGGCGAACGGTGGACGCCATCGAGCCTCACCAGCACCGCTGCGAGGCCGAGCGCCGAGAGCGCCATCAGGCCTTGCTCCAGCACGCCGCTATCCTCAGCGAAGATGTCGCCGCCGTGGAGCGCGTGCCGGATCTCGAAGAACACCAGGAAGGCAGCAAGCAGCAGGCTCAGGGCCTCGGCGATCAGGGGAGGGGCATCCGGCTTGGTGCCGGGCAGGCGGATCAGCCGCGAGGCGAGGCCGAAGGCGAGGGCCGGAACGCCGTAGCCAACGAGCAGCCAGTTCAGGATCGGCGTGCGCCCGAGCTCGCCGCCGACCACCATCGGATCCCAGGCGAGGCGGCCCGCCACGGCAATTCCGAGGCCTGCGACGCACCAGCGAAGCGCAGGGATATCGAGCCGGCGCGCGATCGCGCCGCTGCCGAGCGCAGCCAGCGCCATCGCCACGGTCAGCGACCCGCCCGAGGCCGCGAAGACGAGGCCGAGCGCCAGGGCCGCCACAGCGGCCGAGGCGAAGGCGCCGAGACCGATCGTGAGCGCGTCCGACGGCGTTCGATCGCCCTGCGCACGGAGCACGGCGGCGAGCCCGGTCATCGCCAAGGCCAGCACCCCTGCGGCCACCGCGAAGGACGGCGAGACAGAGGCCTGCGCGAGACGCAGATAGGTGAAGGACAAAGCGGCCAACGGCGTCAGGGTGGCGCCGGCCGCGTAGGCGAGCGCCGTAGCGGACGGCAGCCGGCCGCCGCCGATCAGCCTGAGGGCTCCCATCGCCGTGACGCCGGCTGCCGAGACGCTGACGACCGCCAGCAGGATGCCCGGCTCGGTCGTATCGAGCCGGATCAGGAGGCTGTCCCAATGCAGGCCCGGTTCGGGCGGCCACAGCACGATGATGCCGCTCAAGGCCAATCCCGCGACGACCAATCCCGCCGCCACGGGCATAGCGAGGAACCCTGCAGCGGACGGAATTATGATGGCTGCGAGCGCACTTAGGATCCAGACGGCCCCGTAGCCGGCCTGAGCGGTGAGCCCCAGCACGGCGACCAGCAAGACCATGGCCGTGAGCAGGACGGCGGTCGCCGCGCGGTCGAGGCGCGCGTTCTCGGCTGGCGTAAGGCGATGGGGCAGGGCGAAGGTGAGGCTCGCGAGCGCGGCCTGCAGAACGCCGTGCACGAGCGCTGCCGCAGAGGCCGAGGCGTCGATGGCGGAGAGGCCGAGCAGGAGTGCCCAGGCGCCGGCACCGATCCCGGCCGCGATGGCGAGCACTCGCCAGCCCTTGAGCCATGCGAAGCCGTAGGCGCTCGCCGCCACCACGGGCAGGTAGAGGGTCAGCGGCCAAGTGCTGCCACCGCCCTCGCCGACGAGAAGCGGTGTGGCCAGCGCGCCGACGAGACCAAACCCGGCGAGTGACGGGCCGTGCAGCAGAGCAAGCACCATGGCAGCAAGGCCCGTCGCCCCAAGCGCGACGAAGGCGAGCTCTGGGCCGATGAAGCCGTAGAGCCCGTAGGCCGCGTAGACCGCGCCGAAAAGCGCCACGGTGCCGGCAGCCGTCACCATCGCCGGGATGTCCGGCCAAGCCGGCGGAACGGGCAGGCTTCCCCGCAGCCGGCGCCGCAGGGCCTCGCCGGCAGCGAGCAGTCCCAGAGCCAGGGCGAAGCCGGAGGCCATGCGCAGACCCGGCCCGAAATAGCCGGCCTCCACCGAGTAGCGCACCAGCAGGGCCGCACCGAAGATGAGGGCGACGCCGCCGACCCAGACCGTCCAGCGGGTGCCGAAACGCTCTTCGAAGGAGGCCCGCGGCGGCGCGGGATCGGGACGAGGCGCCGGGACCGCCGGCACTGTGGGCGC
>NZ_VRVE01000119.1:0-9728 GCF_008040035.1 Methylobacterium sp. WL9 | reverse complement strand
GTCCTCGAGACAAGGCGGAAACAGCGTCGTCTGATCGCGCTCGGCACCGACAACAAACCGGCCCATGTCTACCTCCGGTCAGACCGAAGGAACGTACCATCATCGGGGTTTTGACACAGCCAGGGTCAAACCGAGAAGCGAACAGCGATCGACCGCGCTACCGCCCGCTACGCGCTACCCGAGTATCGCGGCCTGCAGGGTTGCCGCGGCGTCCACGGCTCGCAGAGCGGCGCTTTCTGCTTCGGCGCGAGCATCTTCGGCGTTCTCGCTGTCCGGCTCTCTGACTTCAATGGCTTCAGCATGGCGCTGAACGACTGCCGCATGGTGCCGAGCAGCTGCTGTATGCGCGTCGCGCGGGTCTTCGCCGTCTTCGGCAAGCCGAACCGCCTCATCGGCCTCGCGACCCGCATCACGGATAGCGAGGATACATTCGCCGGTGAATTCAGAGGCCTCTATGGCCGTACCAGTTTGCGCAGCGGCATCGGCACTCGCGTCCTGCGCCTCTAGCTGAAGATCCGCATCACCATCTTGACGGGCTTCGAAGTGCATCTCGGCAGCGGTCGCATGGGCGTCCGCTGCGGCGGCGTGTTGCCGAGCAGCTTCGACATGGGCGGCAGCAACGCGACGGCACTCAGCGGTGCTGCTCGCAACCGACGTCATGTCGGTAGAGCGAATGCTGCGGAAGCCGGTGTGCATCGAAAATTTCCTCTAATCTGTCAGAATCGACAAATTAGAAAAGCATTCCCGAGCTTCGGGCACAATTTCTCGCTATTCAGGGCGGTTAACACGCCAATATAAAGACGACATATAAATGTGTCCCCTGCCCTCCTCAGCTACCATTAGGATGTTCCAAAGCGCATTACGCGCAACCAGCCACCGCCGATCTATCTCTCTCTCCATATTTTACGCGCGACACGGGACCCGCCCCGTTCGGCTCAGGCAGCGAATGCACGGTCGAGCGCGTCACGTGCAACATCGGAATTCCGGACGGCCTGCGTGTAGTAGCTGAGCGTGACCACGGGGCTGGCGTGGCCTGCGATCTTCGCGACCAGTCCCACCTCCACGCCTTCGGCCTGAAGGGTCGAGATGAAGGAGTGCCGGGCCGAATGCGGCGTGACGTACGGTAGGCCAGCGCGCTTCAGCACCACCGCCCAGATCCGTGTGCGGTAGTTGGAATAGAGGTGGATCCCCCCTCCCCCTATCCGCGGCAGCGGCCACATCTGGCGCGTCCCGAGACCCGGGAATACACGACGCGGCTCGCCCTCGCGGTGGGGGCAGATCTCGCGCCACGCCATCAGCATCTCGCGAAGCCTCGCCGACATCGGGATCGAGCGTCGGCCAGCCGCCGTCTTCGTCACCTCGGAGACGGTGCCGTCGATCTCCTGCATCCGGCAGATGCGGATGACACCTGCATCGAAGTCGACATCCTCCCAAAGCAGAGCGAGCATTTCGCTCGGCCGCGTTCCGGCGAGGAAGGGGAATGCCACGAAGATGCCCTTCTCAGGATCGGCGGCGGCGACAGTGAGGAGGTTCGAGACCTGTTCAGACGATAGGATCGCCTTCACGGTCTTCGCGCGACCCTTGCCGAGCCGGGTTGGCATCGCGGGTGGTCGGATGCCAAGATCCTCTGCAGCCAGAGCGAGCGCGCCACCGAGGTATTTACGAGCCCGGTTGGCGGTCGAGGCGCCCACTTGCTGTATGAGCAGCTTGTGCCAGGTCCGGATCTCACCCGTGGAGAGGCGATTAAGTTTGATCGCGCCAAGCGTGGGCTTAAGTGACGCGCCATCCGGTACAAGACCCGTTTCGGTATGAACGCGTCGCTGCACCGGGGTCGCACCAACCAACAGCGGATCGGTGATGTAGCGGGCCGCCTGCTCATAACCGAACAGCGTTCGATCCTTGACCTCGCCGCGGCGGTTTTCGATCCAGCGCGTCACGGCCTCGCCGACGGTGATGACCTCCCGTTCCGGAATATAGGTCCGCGCCTCCACGGCGGCAGCGATCTCGTTGCGCTTGGCGATGGCCTCCTTCTGCCGCTCGAAGAACAGCTGGACGCGGGCGCCCGTCTTGGGATCGGTGTAGTTCAAGACCCAGCGCGTGTTCGTCACGAACTCGCCCGAACGGAGCTTGCGACGGCGATCCCGCTTGGTCAGGCTGATGTTGAATTGAGCGGGGGCCGACATTACCGATACTCCACTGTCTACCTGAACAGAAAATCACGTGATTACAGACGGAACAATTATTCGCACTGCGACGCCCGGAAGCACAGTTAACGAGCGTCTATCGACCGCTTCCCGTCGGGCAGGCCGGGAACACACTTGTCCCTGTAACCACGCCTGTAACCACGAATGCCGCATCACGGGCCGGACGATACAGATATACAAGCGGTCGTATCCGCTTCATTTTGCCAATACGACCCGTAGACACACCGCATTTATGAAGTAACGGTGGGATAGCGGTAGGTCGCATGCGGTCAGGACGCAGGACAGGACGGACATCAATGGATAGGGGGAGAGGGGGAGATAGATGCAGCCGACATTGCGCTGCAATGAAGAGCACCCTCCCCCCACACTCTCTGTGCCGTCCGTCCCGTCCTACGTCCCAGACCAACAGTCTGCTCATTAGAAATTGATCGGACTATCCTTCGGAGTTTGATAGCTTTCCTCCGCCTGGCTTTCTGTGGCTTCAGGAAGGATATCAAAACCGATCCCGATCGCTCTGGCCTTCTTCCTTATGTTGCTAAAATAGACCGGGTCTCTCGGAGAGAATGCACCGATGTATTTGCGAATTGCATGCATCCAGGCTCCTCCAGCCCACTGGGTATCCTTAAATATCTTCTCGATACCCGGGGCGCCCTTCAGAAGGAAGAATCCGGGATCCTTGTTGCCGGCATTCATTGCGATATCGAGCCCCGACAAGATCTGAGCACTCGGTCTCGTATCTTTGTCACCGTCTTGAACTCTGTCTCGGAGTTCACGTGCGATCCATTGGCCGAGCGATGCCTGGCCGATCGGGTACGCGAGGAGATGATGAAGAGCCTCCAGCGCGTCGTCGCGATCAACCTCTTCAGCGTGTCCCGCAGTTGTAGATTCGAAGTCCGCGACCTGCTCCTTTGCCTCCCCCTCGGCAGGAATACGGCCACGCAAAGCCACAAACCCGGCCCCGAGCAGGGTCGCGATGTTTGTCCGAAGCCGCGAGTCCATTCCTGCCATCTCCATCTCGAAGACTTCTCGGGCAGGTGAGATCAATAGCGCTCTCGACGCCATGTAGGCACACCACCTCGGACCAGTGTCTGCGAAATAGGCGAGTTCAGCTGCGATTTGGCGAGCATCTTCCTGATCGTTGTCATGCATCAAGAGTTCGAGCAGAAGGATCCGGCTTGCGTCCGCTGGCGAAAGACCCGCGGGGTTGATGCCGCTGAAGAAGAAGGTGGTACGCAAGCTGAATTGCATCGCCTTCCCCTCGGGGGTCCCGCGCAAGATCGGCGTGTCGCCGGATGAGGCACTTCGAGCAAGCATGATGATCGCCTGCTGCCTTCCCCGCCTTTGGTCACTCTCGAACTCATCGATGATCACCGGTAGGCTGTCCGGCCCTACGGCTTGCCGGATGCCCGCCTCGGAACTGTCCCCCGTCGTGGAAATAGCAAGCGGGGTGAGGATCGCCGAAGCGAGCCTGTGCAGCGTGCTCTTGCCGGCCTTCGGTGGTCCGTAAATGAAACAATGAGGTCGCCACGAGAGCACGCCACAGATTGGCGCAATCGCAAGCCACCCAAGTAGCAACATGGCGTTCTTGGGCTCACGGAACTTAAAACGGCTCAGTAGGTCAAGTAGACGCGTAGCGTCGAAAGCCGCGTTGTCTGGAAGAGAAATCGGTTCAAAGCACAAATACTGGTTCTTCAACCCCTCGCGGATCGGATTTCCGAGATTCAGCACCACCTCGTTGTCTTCTATCCATATGCCTCGACCTCGAATTCGCAAGGGATTAAATGGACCGGAGCGCTTGCATGCTGCGATCAGTCCCTCACCAGCTGCCGCAAAATTGAAGAGACTCTTGCTGGGATACTGACGACGCCAGAAAGCCGAGGGTGCAACGCCTTGAAGCCACTGGCTCGAAAGCAACTGCTGAGCACTGGCTGACACAATGATATTTCGAGATTGGTCTCGCAGCGAGTAGAGACCATCACGATTATATCCCAACGGAATCGGCCCCTCACTTCCAGGGTCGTACCGTGGCGGACCCGAGCCAATCTGGACGGGCGATTTGATGAACCCGTAGTAGGGGCATTTGCGACAAGCCTCGTGTCCAAGATCGCTTTCAATCGACGAGCACGTTCGCGGTGCATCGCTAAGTCGAGCACGGTCGAATTTTTGCTGAGTTTCACGTTCATCGTAACCAGCGTATGCCGAGCTATAAGCGTGGAAGATCCGCTCACCATCCTGGCAGCATGCCGTGATACTGGCAGCCGCGAACCACTCTGGCTCGGACGCATCTTCAGCTCCTTCGCCAGACATCGCCCCGTACCAGGAACACCCGCGCCCAATCGTTTCATGATCAGCTAGCCCGAAGCCGTCGCTGGGCCGCCGTCGTCTCGCGGGTGCTTTCGATGGAGATGCCGGTTTGATGAGTCGCTCAATATCTGCTGTTGAGTAGCGCTTTTCGGGATCGAATTCGAGAAGCACGACCGGCTTCTTCTCACCGCCTTTGTGATTGAACGTCCCCGGGATGCGGAACGCACGGGTAATGTCACCGATACTGTCGATTTCTGCGCTGCTCTGCCTAAAAATTGTTTGCATGTACCGACTAAAAGCGGCGGCGATCTCCTTGGCGTTCTGAAGTTCCTCCTCATTCTCGATCAACACAGGACGCTTGAGAAACCAATGCCAGTGCTCACCATTACCCGTCGATACGACCGCTGAAGGCGCGATAGACAGCTGGCGGCGAACGTCGGCCGCGGCGGACGTATGTGCCACGTATCGCTTATTGGTGTCCTTCATCGAGGCGAAATCGACATCGATAACCAGTCCCGACATCTGGCGAACTGTGGCAACGCTTCCTCGAACACCGGCTTGCAGCCGCTCTCGCTGCGTGCCAATCACGCTGTAAATGTCCAGAACCGAACCTAACCGAGCAATGTCGGTATCCATCGCGGACCACTGCGAGCTATCGTAGAAGGTAGTCTTCTTCGACGGCATCGCGAACAGAGCGTGGAAGCCGCTGAAAGTCTCCCCGTGCACAGCTTTCAAGAATGCCACAGAGCTGATGTTGGAAGTCAACGAGGAAGCGCTCATTTCACGCCTCCATTACGTGTTGCTTCGATGTACGCGACAATTTCAGATAGGCGAACCCGCCTGCGGGTATTTCCAAAAGTATACACGGGCAAGCTTTGGCTATTGACTAACCTCAACAATTGCCAATAATGAATGCCGAGAAGCTCAGCTGCTTTTTTGATAGTGAAAAATTGCTCAACAGTAGGATTTTGTCGGCTCAACATCTTACCCTCGTTCGCTGAGACGAGGGTGCAGTATGGAGAGTGCCCAGGGCACGCCAGACGCACCTCGCCCCTGGTTTGACCAAGCTCGAGATGCAATACGCTGGCACTACAGATGGACTATAGCGTCTTTAGGTGCGGTGCTCAGCCGCCGGTTCTGTACGTGTTGCCCTGCGTATCGGGGACGAGCCACATCTACGCAGAGCATTCCTCATCGGACCAGCCGGATTATCAGCGCTTAAGCGAACGCCTCGTATCCGACCCACACAACCGCAATCGTTTGCTCGATCAGTTTTGTCTCGAGCGCATCGATTGGCAAGACATTTTAATGCCGACCAAAAGTTATCCACATTTTAAGTATGAAAATTTCCAATCCAATATATGAAAACATCTAGCTGTGATCTTTAAAAATTTCATGTACAATATTTTCTGACGGCTCACTCCCAACGATTGTCCACGCAATCGAAGCAAATCTTGAATATACTTCCATTGACTTCCGATCTTTCCATTTAATAGTCAATATACCCTTGTGATCACTTAACATAGTGAACGGCACTGACCTGTAGTCAATTTTGGCTTCCGCACTTGCCTTCCCGACGATAAACGACGCGACCATTTTGAGTCTTGCGATTCTTCTAATGTCATTGTCGCAAGTTTCGAAATACACAAAATCGAAAATAGACGGTTCGTCCCACATTTTTCTCTCCATTCATGAGAGAATTTTAATATTAACCCTCCTTTAATTTCGCAAATTTGGAATATGGAATAGCGTGCAATGGCGAAACTATCCACAGAGCAATTTTGGCAGCTAGCTTTTTGCGAGCTGGTCGAGTTCAATTTGGGTAAATTTAGCTGACCTATTACCCTGCCCCCCAGACAGATACCTGACGCTAGGCACCTATTATTCTTGTTTCGGCATAAACCTCAAAGTCGAAGAGATACTTGTCACGCTTGCTTGCGTATCAGTTTTGTGACGCACCGGTTCGCCGTCTGACCCAAAGACCCCGATGCGTGCCCTCTCCGCCGCCCAAGTTGCGGTTGTCCTCGCCCCGCTGCTCTTTGGCGCGGCCAGCGCGGCCGAGATCGGCCGGCATGGCGTGGCAACGTCCCCCGTTATGACGCCGCTCGTCGCCGTGGGTCGTGCCGATGTCGGACGGTCGCAACCACCTCGTCTACGATCGTCGCCTTTCGAACGTCCTGGATGGGCGATCCGATCTCAATCGCCTCGCCGTTCTGGAGGCCAACTATTGGCGCTCGACCGGGACGTAATCGGTCGGCGCCTGTTGCTCGGCGGTCGCCGCGGGAGCGAGACGGCATCGCTCGGCCCCTCCCAGTTCGGAGTCGTTTTCCTCCATTTCGGGCTCGACGCCGGTGCGCGCGTCCCCGAGGCACTGGTGCACGAGATCGACAGGTTTGCCGAGCCGCTGAAGTCCGAGTTGTCGATGCGGGTCGCAGACACGCTGGTGATCGACACGGCCCTGCCCGTACTGGGAGCCCCGCTACGCGGAAGCGGTTACGTCGCCGGAGACGGCTGCTGCGTTTCCATCCGGCATGTCCGTGTGCTGCTGCCGCTCAACGGAGCTTTTCGGTTGGCACAGCGCTTCGCCATCGATTGGGTGAAGATCGACGACGAGAACCGGATCGTGCGAGGCGACCTGAAGGACGTGAAGAGCTACCGCATCTACGGTGAGCCGGTGCTGGCGGTGGCAGACGGCTCGGTCGTCGGGGCGCGCAACGATCTACCCGACCAGGCACCAGGTGCGCTGCCGGCAAACCTGCCGATCAGCGAGGCGGACGGCAACTTCGTCGGGCTCGCCATCGGTGGCCGAGCGTTCGTGCTGTACGCCCACCTTCGTCCTGGAAGCGGCAGGGTGCGCTTCGGCGATCGGGTCGGGCGCGGCGCGATCACCGGCGAGCTGGGCAACACCGGCAACAGCCAGGCGCCGCATCTCCACCTTCACGTCATGGACCGTCCGGACGATCTTCAGGCGGACGGTCTCCCGTACGTCTTCGAGGCCTTTGCCATTCCGACGGATGCCGAGGCGGGGACTTCCGATTTCGATCGGGCGGAGGCGACTGGTTCACCGCTTACGCTGACCCGCAGATCAGCCCCGCTTGCCGTGCGCAAGGCCCTGCCACTCGACCTCTCGATCGTAGATTGGGAGCCGCGAGCTTCGGAAGGTGGAACGCAGTAGCGATCGGACCGACAAACCGATCTGAAGGCGTTACGAGCGCTGCTGATCGCCCAGCCTAACCCTAACTGGATCGACGCAGATCGCGTCATCGACCCGCGTGTTGATCAGAACTCGACAGCAGCGCGGCTTTGCCCGTCGATCGGACTGACCTGACAAATGCTTTGGAGCAGACATGACAACCTCTGGCGGCAGTGACCGAGTTGGGTGGGGAGCGGGCTTTAACCCTCCCCCCGGAAGCAGACGTTCTGCCTCCGACCCAACTATGCCGCCCAGGCCCACGTCGGCGCTTCCCGAAAGCGGCCGTTTGTCAGCCCTCCAGCAACTTCGGCTCGGGGTGGGAAGCGGGCTTTAGCCCTCCGCCCGGAAGCGGACGTTCCGTATCAGACCCAAATAGGGCATGCAGAGAGGCCTTGGAGCTTCCCGAAAGCGGCCATTCGTCTGCCACTGTTAAGGTCGGCTCGGGATGGGAAATCGACATGATGGACTAACGCTGCTGACACCACGGTGGCAACAGCGCTTCGCTATCAAAGGGCCCTCGGCAACCGCCGGTGCAAGGAATGGGACCCATGATCGAAGCTCTCTCCCACGTGAACTGGCTCGCAGTCGGTGTTGCCAGCGTCGCCCACTTCATCCTGGGCGCGGCGTGGTTCGTGGGGTTGGTCGGCAAGCACTATCCTGTCGTGCTCGGCATCGCCGACCGGCCGCAGGAGAAGCCCGGCTTGCTGTCCCTCGCCGGTCCCTTCGCGTGCACTGCGGTCACCGTCGCCACCAGTGCCATCCTCCTGCGTGCGCTCGGCATCACGACCTACGGCGATGCGCTCGTCTTGGGTGCCCTCGTCGGAGTCGGCTACCTTGTTCCGATGACCCTCAACATCGCCATCAACCCGCTCTTCCCGCGACCCTTCGCGTACACGGCTCTCAACGCCCCCTTCTTCGTCGTCGGCAGCCTGATGTCTTGCACGATCCTGGAGGCGATGTCGTAGGGCCGCCCGCCATCGGATACGGGTCATGCGCCGCGCCGACCGCCTCTTCGAGATCATCCAGGTACTGCGCCGTGCGTCCGGCCCGCTGACGGCCGACCGGATCGCCGCCGAGCTGGAGACGAGCAAGCGCACCATCTACCGCGACATCGATGCGCTGGTCGCCCAGCGCGTGCCAATCCGGGGCGAGGCAGGCGTGGGCTACGTCCTTGAGCGGGGCTTTGATCTGCCGCCGCTCATGCTGACCACGGACGAGGTGGAGGCGGTAGCGCTCGGCGCGCAATGGGTGGTCGCCCATGCGGATGCGGGGCTGGCCCGTGCCGCCCTCGGCGTGCTCGCCAAGATCGCGGCCATCGTGCCCGAGGATCTCCGCCCGGTCATCGACGATCCCGCGGTGGGGACCCCGCCTTCGCGTCATCGCGACGATGACCACGTCGACGTCGCCCGCCTGAGGATTTGGTGCCGCGAGGGACGCAAGCTCGCCATCGGCTACGTCGATGAGACCGGCGCGGCGAGCGAGCGCGTCATCCGCCCGTTCATGGTTGGCTACGTCGCGACTGTTCGTGTCGTGATGGCGTGGTGCGAGCTACGGCAGCACTTCCGAGTGTTCCGCCCGGATCGGCTCGGGACCGTCGCGTTCCTCGACGAGCGCTATCCCGAACGCTCCGTAACCCTACGCCGCCGCTGGCTGGCGACGAGGGGCGAAAAACGAGCCGTTCCACCGTCCTCCGGTCAATGAGCCCATGTCCCTCATGCCCGGAAGCGGGCGCTATCTCGCCGTCCGCTCTGATCCATGGCCGCTCAAGAGCGGTCAGTCGCGAACCCACCCATCCGGTCGGCGGTCCCTGCCTCGACAGCCTGGGAGTGGACCTCCCGAGGGTCGGCAAGGGCTGGAAACTCGACCTTGGCCTTGCAACTCGAAGGGGACGTTCCGCCTCCGACCCTGGCTGTGTCAAAACCCCGATGATGGTACGTTCCTTCGGTCTGACCGGAGGTAGACATGGGCCGGTTTGTTGTCGGTGCCGAGCGCGATCAGACGACGCTGTTTCCGCCTTGTCTCGAGGA